>CAMQJB010000008.1 GCA_947002045.1 uncultured Collinsella sp. | reverse complement strand
GAAAGCACTTAATGTGCTTTCCGTCTTGCGCAGGACTGTAGAGCAGCAAACTTAACCCGCCCCGGCCCCCGATGGCCCAGACCGGCGGGATAGACCAGTTCAGATGGGGCTTTGATGCATGGGTGGTCTGTTGGTGGGCAAATGGGTATCATACTGTGGTTATTGCATCGACTCTGTGATGCATGTTTGTACGTTCCCGGCGGTCGGTTTGCCAGAAGCGCCCCGTCGGTTGTTCCAGACCCGTTTCGAAGAAAGGAAACCACACGAACCTATGGCAGCTAAAAAATCATCTCCCTTGAAGATCATTCCGCTCGGCGGCCTTGACGGCATCGGCAAGAACATGACGGTCTTCGAGTGCGGCGACGACATGGTGCTCGTCGACGCCGGCCTCATGTTCCCCGACGACTCCCAGCCCGGTATCGACCTGGTGCTTCCCGACTACACCTATGTCCTGGAGAACGAGGAGAAGCTCCGCGGCATCGTCGTCACCCACGGCCACGAGGACCACACCGGTTCGCTTCCGTACCTGCTGCAGGACCTCAACAACAAGGTGCCCATCTTCTCGAGCAAGCTGACGCTCGGTTTTATCGAGGGTAAGCTCTCCGAGTTCCGCATTCGCGCGCCCAAGTTCCGTGAGGTCAAGGGCGGCAGCCACGTCAATCTCGGTGGCATCTCGCTCGACTTCTTCTCCATGACGCACTCCATTCCGGGTGCTTTGGGCGTGTTTATTCGCACCAACCAGGGCACCGTTATGCACACGGGCGACTTTAAGCTCGACCAGACGCCCATCGACGGCGTCACGCCCGACTATGCCGCCATCAGCCGCTTTGCCAAGCAGGGCATCGACCTGCTGCTTTCCGACTCCACCAACGCCACGGTTCCTGGCTTTACCAAGTCCGAGGCCGAGGTCGGCCCCAACCTGCTGCACGCCATCAAGAACGCGCCGGGCCGCGTGTTCGTCGCGTCGTTCTCGAGCCACATCCATCGCCTGCAGCAGATCTGCGATGCCGCCCGCAAGTGTGGCCGCAAGGTCGTCGTGACCGGACGTTCCATGCTCACCAACACCCGCGTGGCGCGTGAGCTTGGCTATCTCAACATCGACGATGCCGATATCATCGATGCCTTCGATATCGATAACCTGCCCGACGATAAGATCGTCGTCATGTGCACCGGTTCTCAGGGCGAGCCGCTGTCGGCCCTGTCCCGCATGGCCAACGGCGAGCACAAGACGCTTTCTATCCACGAGGGCGATACCGTCATCCTCTCGGCAACTCCCGTTCCCGGCAACGAGAAGGCAGTTCAGCAGGTCGTCAACAGCCTGGCCAAGCTTGGCTGCGACGTCTGGGATAAGTCCCGTGCCCTCGTCCATGTCTCGGGCCATGGCAGCCAGGAGGAGCTCAAGCTTCTGATGGCCATGGCCAAGCCCACCTACTTTATGCCGGTTCACGGCGAAGCTGTGCATCTGCGCGCCCATGCCCAGCTTGCCCGTAAGATGGGCATCAAGGACGATCACATCTTTATCCTTGATAACGGCGACACGCTCGAGATGCGTGGCGGTATCGTCAAACGCGGTGCGCCCGTCGAGTCCGGCGTCGTTTATGTCGACGGTCTGCGCATCGGCGACACCGACCCCATCGTCCTTCGCGATCGCCAAAAGCTCGCCAACGACGGTATGGTCACGGCTGTTGCCATCGTCTCGCTCAAGCACAAGAAGATCGAGGCTATCGAGTTCTCGGGCCGCGGCGTTTCGTTTGCCATCGACGACCAGTTCTCCGAGGATGCCTCCGCAGCCATCATGAAGACGATCGAGAAGGGCAAGTTTAGCTTTACCAGTAGCGGCTCCGATGCCATTCGCAAGGCCGTGCGCGATTCGCTCTCCAACTTTATCTGGAGCCGCACGCGCACCCGTCCGATGATCATCCCAGTCGTCATGGAGGTTTAGTTTGGCGCGCGGATCTGCACAAAACGCCAAAGGCAACAAATCCAACAACCAACCGGCATCTGCTAAGGGTGCCGGTTCCCATCTGCGTGCCAATAAGGGCCACGAGTCCGAGTTCGATGAGTTCGAACCCCTGGTCGAGCCTTCGGCCAATCGCGATATCGCCGGCGTTATCATTGCCGTTTTGGCGATTGCGTCCTTCATTGCCGTGATTTCTCCGGCAACGGCACCCGTGACAGCTGCGGTTGCCGGTTTCTATCACCTCGGCTTTGGTCTGGGCGCCTACGTGCTGCCGATCGTCATCTTGCTGTTTGCCGCCACGCTCTTTTTGGGTGAGGACTCGCCGCTCAACATTCGCTCGGTCGCGGGTGGTGCCGTGGTCTTTGTGGCCATTGTTTCTATCCTATCGTTGATGGTTCCGGGTACGACCGACTCGTGCGACCTCATGTTTACGCCGCAGAACCTTTCCGCCTCGGGCGGCTACATTGGCGCCTTTATCGCAAGTGCCTTGCAAAACGCCCTGGGTAAACCTATCGCTATGGTTGTCTTGCTGGGCCTTGTCGTCGTTGGCCTGGTCATCATTGGCTTTTCGGTGGGTGGCGTTTTGCGCTCCGCACGTGATCGCGCTGCCGATTTTGCCGAGCGCCGTCGTGCCGATGTCAACGCGAGCCCGTGGGGCGATGAAGAGGCCCTGTCGGTTCCCGGCGTTGCCCGTCCGCACCTGAGCATTCTGCGCCAGAAGGGGGCTGACGCCGCGGTGACCACGTTCATGGGTGGCGATGCCGACCCGGTTTTGGATGACGACGAGGACGATGACCCGTTTGTCGACGTGTCCGAGGCCGTGGAGGCCGAGCGCGCCAAGACCACGCTGCTGCCGCGTCGCCATGCCAAGAAGGGCAAGGCCGCGCCCAAGCTCAACACGAGCGAGCCTGACCCGTCTTGGTCCGATAGCGAAATTGAACTCACTGAGGGCGATGACGATTACGACGAGGCTCCGCTCGAGACTGCCAAGACCACCTTGCTGCCGCGTCGCCGCGCCAACGCAGGACAGGTCACCGGACAGTTTTCGATGGAAGACGACCCGGACAAGGCTGACGAGTCAGAGCCGCCATTTGCCGTGAATCCCGTTTCGGCAGCTCCGCAGATCCCTGACTTCCTAAAGCATCCCAAGGTTTCCGATGCCTCCGCCCCCACGGCTTCCGCTGCTCCTGTTGCAGCCACCGATGGGGGAGCGGACGGTACCACTGTCGATGCCGAGGGCGACCAAGAGGACGGTCTCAAGCTCCCGCCGCTCGAAATCCTGCATGCCAACCCGCAGTCGGCGTCCTCCGCGTCTTCTGACAAGGAGCTGGAACAGACTGCCGAGTCGCTTCAGTCCACGTTGCTTGAGTTTGGCCGCAGTGCCCGCGTGGTCGGCTGGATCGCCGGCCCCACGGTGACGACCTTTAAGCTGCAACCTGGCGAGGGCGAGCGCGTGAGCAAGATCTCGAGCCTCGAGGACGATATCGCGCTTTCGCTCGCTGCCCAGTCGGTGCGCATCTTCGCGCCGATCCCCGGCACCTCGCTCGTGGGCATCGAGATCCCCAATCGCAAGCGCCAGAACGTCAACCTGGGCGACGTGCTGCCCTATGTGAAGGGCGGTCCGCTCGAGCTCGCAATCGGGCGCGATGCCGAGGGCACGCCGGTCGTCGCCGACCTTGCCAAGATGCCCCACCTGCTGATCGCCGGTACCACTGGTTCCGGTAAGTCGGTGATGATCAACTCCATCATCACGACCCTGCTCATGCGCGCACTTCCCGAGGACGTTCGCTTGATCATGGTCGACCCCAAGCGCGTCGAGCTTGCGGGCTATAACGGCCTGCCGCATCTTTATGTACCGGTCGTTACCGAACCCAAGCAGGCCGCGAGCGCTCTGCAATGGGCCGTGTCCGAGATGGAGCGTCGCCTGAAGGTCTTCGAGCGCCTTAACGTGCGTAAGATCTCGACCTACAACGAAAAGCAGGCCGCCGGCGAGTTTGAGCATTACGACAACCCGCCGCAAAAGATGCCCTACCTGGTCATCATTATTGACGAGCTTTCGGACCTGATGATGGTTGCCGGCAAGGACGTCGAGGCGTCGATTGTGCGTATCGCCCAGCTGGGCCGTGCCGCCGGTATTCATCTTATCGTGGCCACGCAGCGCCCCAGCTCCAACGTGGTGACGGGCCTTATCAAGGCCAACATCACCAACCGCATCGCCTTTAACGTCGCCACGGGTATCGACTCGCGCGTCATCATCGACCAGATGGGTGCCGAAAAGCTTACCGGTTTGGGCGACATGCTGTTCTCCAAGGTCGACTGGGGCAAGCCTCGCCGTATCCAGGGCTGCTTTGTCTCGGATGATGAAATCAACGAGGTCGTCGAGTTCGTCAAGTCGCAGAGCGAGCCCGACTACCACGAGGAGATTCTGTCTGCCGTGGCGCCCGCTTCCATGTCCATGGCGGGTGGCGGCGGTATTGTCCGCACCGGAGTAGCCGAGCCGCAAGACGATGATCCGCTCATTTGGGAAGCCGCCCATATTGTGGTGGAATCGCAGCTTGGCTCCACATCTGGCCTGCAACGTCGTCTGAAGGTTGGCTATGCGCGTGCCGGGCGTATTATGGACATGCTGGAAGAAAAGGGTGTCGTCGGCCCGCCCGACGGTTCCAAGCCGCGCGAGGTCCTGTTGGACGAGGAGGGGCTTGCCGCGCTGGAATCTGTCGACGCCGAGATGGCACGTGAAGATCGTGAGTTTGGAGGATTCTGATGGCTGCACGCTTTGGTGACATGCTGCTCGAGCAGCGTCGCCGAATGGGCCTTTCCATTCAGCAGGTCGCCAACACCATCAAAATCAGGCCGCAGATCATCGAGTTTTTTGAGACCGGTAACTTTGCCTCGATGCCGCCGCGCGGCTATGCGCAGGGCATGATTTCGAGCTATGCTCGCTTTTTGGGCCTCAATCCGCGCGAGGTCGTCAATGCCTACTTTGACGACCTGATGGCATACGAACGCGAGACGTCCCAGCAGGGCGGTCGTTTTCAGGACGCCGCCGGCTACGTCAATTCGCGTTCCTCGGTCGATAACGGGCGCTTCCTGATGGTTCAGGGCGGTCGTTCGACCCGCTATGGACAGCGTCCTCAGCAGGCCGGTTATATTACCGAGACGGGTTCGGGCGAGGAGATTCGCTCACAGCGTGACCGGTTCCGCAGTACGCCGATGCCCGAGGACCGTGCACTTCCCGCTGCCCGCGGCGTGGCGCGTGACCCTCGTGCCGGCTACGGCGACGGCGGCTATTCCGATCGCGGTTACCGTGGTGCCTCTATGGGACGCTCTCGCGGTGGCTATGCGGATGCCGATACCACGCAGGTGACGCCGCGTCTTCGCTCTCAATCACAGCCGTATGGCCAGCGCTCTTCGGCTTCGCGTTCGGGCCAGCGTGGCTATCAAGGCCGCGGTGAGCTTGCGCCCCGCTCGGGTCAGCGCAGCCTTCAGGGCCAGGGCGGCTATCGCGGCCGTTCCGATAGCAATCGCGGTCGTATGCCTCAGGGAGGCGGCCGCAGCAGTTCCGGTCGTGGACGCGGCGGATCACGTACTCCTCAAAACAACGGGCTTGATCCGCGTATCGTCTACGCCGGCATCGGTGCCGTTGTGCTGCTGTTGATTGTGCTCATCGTGGTGCTTCTGCGTGGCTGCGCATCTTCGGCGCCCGAGAACACGCCCGAGACGCCCACTGCTACCAAGATGACGACCAAGAAGTCTTCTAAGAAGACCGAAACGGTCGACGAGGACGATGACACCGATGAGGCGACGGATGAGTCGACTGATTCGGACGCTACCAAGACGACGGCCAAGAAGGAAGAGAACGAGGTCACGAAGGTCAAAGTCTCCGTTGCCAAGGGAAAGACCGCGTGGATTGAGGTCAAGGTTGACGGCAAGTCGGTCTATGGCGCCCAGGCGACTGGCCCCTTTGAGCAGGAGTACACGCCCGAGTCTTCGATCGAGATCACCACGTCCAAGCCTTCCGATGTCACCGTTACCAAGAACGGTGAAAAGGTTCGTTACGATACCAAGACCTCGGGCGTGGCGCGTGTGACGATCACCGTTCCCAAGAAGGAGACGTCTGATTCCGAGAATGGTGAAAGTTCTGATGGTACCGACACCACCGATGGTACCGATACCACCGACGGTACCGATGCCCAGTCCACGGATGGCGCCGATACCGCAACTGACGGTCAGACACCCACCGATTCTACCGACAATTCGTACGATAGCTACTAGGCCGCTCGTACGCGAAAGGAAACATCATGGCTAAAGATTCCAGCTTCGACGTCGTGTCCGAGGTCAACATGCAAGAGGTCGATAACGCCTTTCAGCAGACCACGCGCGAGATTTCCCAGCGCTATGACCTTAAGGATTCCGGCGCCACGATCGAGCTTTCGAAGGGCGACAAGCTCTTTACGATCAACGCCCCGGCCGACTTTGTCTCCAAGCAGATTGTCGACGTGCTGAGCTCCAAGCTCATCAAGCGCGGCATCGACCTCAAGGCCGTCTCGTGGGATGCTCCGCAGGCGGCATCGGGCGGCACCGTGCGCGTGCTCGGCCATATCGTCGAGGGTATCGACCAAGCGACCGCCAAGAAGATCAACAAGGACATCAAGGACCAAAAGCTCAAGGTCAAGGTGACCATCGAGGCCGACAAACTGCGTGTTTCCTCTGCTTCGAAGGACGCGTTGCAGACCGTGATCCAGTTCCTGCGCGACCAGGACTACGGCCAGCCGCTGCAGTTCACCAACTACCGCTAATATCAATCGAAAGGACCGCTCTCCAACATGGATACACCGTTGGGCTCCGTGCTCTACATCACCCTCGGGTGCGCTAAGAACGAGGTTGACACCGACCGCATGCGTTCTCTTTTGACCGCCGCGGGCTACGAGGAGGCATTCGACCCGCAGGATGCCGATATCGCCATCGTCAATACATGTTCGTTCCTCGCCTCCGCAACGTCCGAGAGCATCGAGACCACGCTCGAGCTCGCCAACGAGGTTCAGGACGGCGTTCGTTCTTGCCCCATCGTCATGTGCGGCTGCGTGCCGTCGCGCTATGGCGATGACCTGCCTGACGAGCTGCCCGAGGTCGCTGCCTTTGTGAAGGCCGACGAGGAAGACGGCATCGTGGCGGTCATCGATGGCGTGCTGGGTGTCGAGCGTGAGATTGCAGCCTATATCCCGCAGGTCAAACGTACCGTCGAGGGTGCTGTCGCCTACGTCAAGATTTCCGATGGCTGCAACCGCTTCTGCAGCTTCTGCATGATTCCCTACATCCGCGGCCGCTATCATTCGCGCAATGCCGAGAGCATCATCTCCGAGGTGCGCGACCTGGTTGCCGGCGGTGTGCGCGAGATCGTGCTGATCGGCCAGGACACGGGCATCTGGGGTACCGACTTTGCCGACGAGGACGTCGCCGATGGCTCGCCGCGCAATCTGGCGCAGCTGCTGCGTGCCGTCGCCGAGGCCGTACGCCCGCACAACGTCTGGGTCCGCGTGCTCTATCTGCAGCCCGAGGGCATGACTGACGAACTCATCGAGACGATTCGCGATACGCCCGAGGTGCTGCCCTATATCGATATCCCCGTGCAGCACTGCGACGCGCGCATTCTTAAGGCCATGCGTCGCTCCGGTTCACGCCAGGAGCTCGAGGATCTGTTCCGCGACCTTCGCGAGCGCATCCCCGGCATCGTGATTCGTTCCACGGCCATGGTCGGCTTCCCGACCGAGACCGACGACGAGTTCCGCGACCTTATCGACTTTATGGACACCGTCGGCTTTGACTACACGAGTGTCTTTGCCTACTCGCGTGAGGAAGGTAGCCTGGCCGCCAAGATGGAGGGTCAGGTCGACGAGGAGGTTAAGCTCGAGCGCGCCCAGGAGGCCATGGACCTGGCCGAGTCGCTCGGTTTTGCCGCCACCGCCGCCCATGTGGGCGAGCGAGCCCAGGTAATCGTCGACGGTATCGAAGAGACCGAGGATGGCGCCGAGCTGATCGGCCATGCCTGGTTCCAGGCGCCCGATTCCGATGGCGCGGTGCATCTGGACGCCAGCGAGGCGTCCGTGGGCGATATTCTGACCGTCGAGTTTACCGATAGCTTCTGCTATGAGCTTATCGGTCATGTTGTGGAGTAGGAGAGCGTCGTGGCAAACGAGAGCAATAAGGAACTGACGAGTGTCTGGACGCCCGCCAACATCGTGACGTGCGTTCGCATCGTCTTTATCCCGGTGTTCATGATCGTCTCGGCCCTGTCTCACACGAGTGTTGCCGGTACGGATTGGAGCACCTTCGACGGCCCGCTCGCCGCCGCTGCCTTCATTCTGTATGTGATCCTGTCGTGCACCGATAAGGTCGACGGTTATCTGGCACGCTCGCGTAACGAGATCACCGATTTCGGCAAGTTCTTGGACCCCATCGCCGATAAGCTGCTGGTGTTCTCGGCCTTGCTGCTGTTCTTGGATTTTGGCGCGGTGACCGTGTGGTCCGTGTTCATTATCCTGTTCCGCGAGCTGCTGGTGAGCGCCCTTCGCATGGTCGCGAGTGCGGCCGGCGTGGTCGTTGCGGCCGATAAGCTCGGCAAGTACAAAACGGCAACCACGATGGTCTCCATCTGCGGTTACCTGTGCGTTTTTGCTATGGCCGGCCTTCAGCTGGGGTCGGTGTCGCTGCTGCTCGGTGTCTATTCGGTGTCGCGCTTCCTGTACGTCATCGCCGTGATTTTGACCATTGTCTCGGGCGCCCAGTACTTCTGGAACTGTCGCAAGATCGTCTTTTCGGTCTAGGTCCTGGTGGGTATGACGGAGCCTTATTTGCAGATCGCCACAAACAACGAGGAGCTGGCGCGCGATATTGTTGAGCGCGCGAGTGCCCGTGGTGTGACGGTGTCGACGGCGGAGTCGCTGACGGCGGGCATGATCGCCTCGACGATTGCCGATATCCCGGGTGCCTCGGCGGTGCTTCGTGGCGGCGCGGTGACCTACTGCGATGAGATCAAACATCGCGTGCTCGGCGTTAAACAGGAAACGCTCGATCGGTTTAGCGCCGTGTCGCACCAGACGGCTCGCGAGATGGCCGCAGGCTCGCTGGAGCTTTATCAGAGCGATATAGCCGTAAGCGCAACGGGCTACGCTGGGCCCGGTGGTGGCACCGAGCAAGACCCCGCCGGTACGTTCTATATTGGGTGGGCGTATCGCACGGCCGATGGGGGAGCGCCGGTTGTCGAGTCTGCGCGCTGTCATTATGAGGGCGATCGGTCGTGCGTTCGGGCCTATGCGGTCGCGGAGGCTTTGGGACGCATTGTCCGCGTGCTCAATTCTATGGAATAGACGTGGTTTAAGGGGCCTTAGGGCCCCTTAATTGTGGAGATAGGGACCTTTGACCGGAATTACGTTTGCGCTGGTACATGGCATAAATTTGTTCGCGCACTCGTATTTGTGATTGGCGTGGTCAAGCATTTGGTCGGTGATTGGTTGGCGGTTGGTCGGGTTTTGGAATGGTCGGGTGCATATGATGAATCTGAACGGTTGACCACGAACAGCCGTTCGTTTATTATCGTTTCAGGTTGTTAAGAGGAGGGCTATTCATGGCCAAGAATTCAGGTCCCGTACGTACCGTTCATGCACGCACGACGGGTAAAGAGCGCGACGAGATGATCGCCACCACCAAGGCCGAGATCGAGAAGAAGTTCGGCCAGGGCTCTATCATGAGGTATGGCGACGGCGGTCCCGAGCTCGAGGTCGAGGCTATTCCGACGGGCTCTCTGGCGCTCGATGCCGCCTTGGGTATCGGCGGCGTGCCGCGCGGCCGTATCGTCGAGATTTATGGCCCCGAGTCCTCCGGCAAGACAACGCTTTCACTCGAGATCCTTGCAGAGGCGCAAGCCATGGGCGGCGTTGTTGCGTTTATTGATGCCGAGCACGCGCTTGATCCCACCTATGCTGCGCGCATTGGCGTCGATATCGATGAGGTCTTGATTTCCCAGCCCGATACGGGCGAGCAGGCGCTCGAGATCGTCGATATGCTTGTGCGCTCCGGTGCCATCGACGCCATCGTCGTCGACTCTGTTGCCGCCTTGACTCCGCGTGCCGAGATCGAGGGCGAGATCGGTGACACGACGGTGGGTCTGCAGGCCCGTTTGATGAGCCAGGCACTCCGCAAGCTCGCCGGCTCGCTTTCCAAGTCCAACACGACCTGCATCTTCATTAACCAGCTGCGCGAGAAGATCGGCGTCATGTTCGGTAACCCCGAGACCACCACGGGCGGCCGCGCGCTCAAGTTCTTCTCTTCTGTGCGAATCGATATTCGCAAAATCGATACCATCAAGCTCAAGGACGAGGTTATCGGCAATCGCGTGCGTGCCAAGGTCGTTAAGAATAAGGTTGCCGCTCCGTTCCGTTCGGCCGAGTTTGACATCATGTATGGCACCGGCATCTCCAAAGAGGGCTCGATTCTGGATATGGCCGTCGAGTGCGGTATCTGCAAAAAGATGGGGTCCTGGTTTGCCTATGGCGAGGATAAGCTCGGCAACGGTCGCGAGGCCGCCAAGACGTTCCTGCGCGAACATCCCGATTGCGCCGACGAGATCGAGCACAAGGTTCGCCTTGCCTGCGGTCTTGAGTATGACGATGATGCCCCCTCCGAGGTTGAGTTGACCGACCAGCCCGCCCCCGAGGAGTTTGATGAGCTGTACGCCATCGATGGCTCTGCGATGCTCGACGATGACGACGAGTAACGGATGCCGACATGTCGTATACGGTGACCGAGGCTACGGTCGTCTTTCCCGATAAGAAGGCGGCCTCTTCGTTCTCGAGCGGTTATGCGTCTAAAAAGCCCTGCGCGCATATTGATTGCGATCTCGAGGGCGGTTTCGAACGTTCCATTTGGATTCCCGTGCGCGTGGCGCGCCTGTACGTTAAGAACCGCCCTGATCTTCCCTGTGATTGGGATGACTTTCGTGAGGTAGTGCAACTTATCGAACGTAAATGTGCGCTCACCATGGTGACCGAGATGCTTTCGCGCCGCGATCATGCCACGGGCGAGGTACGCGATAAGTTGGCGCGCTATGGCTTTCGACAGCCTGCGATCGATTTTGCGGTTGCTCGAGCGACCGAGTATCGGTTTTTGGATGAGAACCGCTTTTGTTCGTACTTTATCGAAGAACGCAAACGTCGCGGCTGGGGACAGCGCAAGATCGAGGTTGAACTCAAGCGCCGTCATGTCGTACTTGACGATATCCCCGGGTATCCCGAGGCTTATTTTGCTGTGGACGACGACTTGGCCCGCGCTTCGGCCTTGCTCGCTAAACGTCGCGTTCCCGAGGCGCGTGCATTCGAAAAGCTCGTCAGATTTTTGATGGGTAAGGGCTTTTCGTATCACATCGCCGCCGATGCCGTTAAGGCGCGCCTCGATGCCTCAAGCGAGGAATGCGCCGTGTAAGCGTTCACCCGTTACGCCCCTGCCGTTCACCGCTTGATTGGCACCGTGCCGGGTGTGTTTATTTGACAGTTGTTGCGGTTCAACGTAGGATAATCACTGTCATTTGCTTTGTGATATGTGCTCATCTGTGATGAGTTTGTTTATATGTTTATCTGTATCCGACCTGCATAAGCTGCGCCCATATTACTCAAATGTCGCGAGCCGTTCGTAAGGACGGTTCGCTTTGCTGTGTAACGAATCCATAAAAAGGAGTGAGCATGCCTATCATTGCAGCGCTCGTTGGCATCGTTTTGGGTGCCATCGCCGCCATTGCCTACATGCGTACCGCCAAGCAGGGTAGTCTTCACGAGGCCGACGAAAAGATTCAGTCGGCACACGCACAGGCAGAATCCCTGATCGGTGATGCAAAGCGTCAGGCCGAGACTCTCAAAAAAGAGGCTCTGCTCGAGGCTAAGGAAGAGATCATCAAGAACAAGCAGGCCGCCGAGGCCGAGGACAAGCAGCGTAAGAGCGAGATTCGCACGCTCGAAAATCGCATGATGCAGCGTGAGGAATCGCTCGATCGTCGCAACGATGCGCTCGACAAGCGTGAGCATCAGCTGTCCAGCCAGGCCGGTCAGGTCGAGAAGCGCTCTCGCGAGCTTGAGGAGCTCTGCGCGAAGCAGACTTCCGAGCTTGAGCGTATTGCCGACCTTACGCGCGAGGACGCTCACAAGGAGCTGCTCGACAAGGTCCGCGGCGAGGTTACCCACGAGGCGGCCACCATCATACGTGAGTCCGAGCAGCAGGTCCGCGCCGAGTGCCACAAGACCGCTCAGGAGATTCTTTCCCTGGCGATTCAGCGTTGCGCCGCCGACCATACCGCCGAGGTCACCGTTACTTCCGTTCATATTCCCTCCGATGACCTCAAGGGTCGCATCATCGGTCGCGAGGGTCGCAACATCCGTACCTTTGAGCAGGTGTCCGGCGTCAACCTCGTGATTGACGACACCCCCGAGACCGTCGTGCTTTCGAGCTTCGATCCGGTCCGTCGTGAGACCGCCCGCGTGGCACTTGAGAACCTCATTGCCGACGGCCGTATTCACCCCGCCCGCATCGAGGAGATGTACCACAAGGCTGCCGACTTGGTTCAGCAGCGTGTGCGCGAGGCCGGCGAGCAGGCCGCCTTCGATACCGGTATCCACGACCTGCACCCCGAGATTGTCAAGACCCTGGGCGCTCTGCGCTACCGCACCTCGTTTGGTCAGAACGTGCTGCAACACTCGCTTGAGGTTTCCGACCTGTGCGGCGTTATGGCCTCCGAGCTTGGTCTGGACGTTGTGACCGCCAAGCGCGCTGGTCTTCTGCACGACCTGGGCAAGGCCATCGACCACGACGTTGAGGGTCCGCATGCTGTGATTGGCGCCGAGCTTGCCCGCCGTTATGGCGAGAAGCCCGTTATCGTTCACGCGATCGAGGCCCATCATGCCGATGTCGACCCCAACACGGTGCTCGACGTTCTGGTCCAGGCTGCCGATGCCGTCTCCGCTTCTCGTCCCGGTGCCCGCCGCGAGTCGGCCGAGAATTACATCAAGCGCCTTGAGAAGCTCGAGGAGATCGCCAACTCTCACGACGGCGTCGAGCGTACCTATGCCATGCAGGCCGGTCGCGAGGTTCATGTCATGGTCCAGCCGGACAAGATCTCCGATGCCCAGTCCACGGTGCTTGCGCACGATATCGCCCATCAGATCGAGGAAGAGATGGAGTATCCCGGTCAGGTGCGCGTTGTCGTGATTCGCGAGAGCCGTGCCGTCGATATCGCTAAATAATATGAACGACGCGAACGAGCTCATCTCATTTATCGCGTCGATGTCGGGGGAGGGCAACCTTCGCGTCGAGGAAAACCTTGGCGAGGGGTATGTCCGCCTCCGCGTTTCGGAGGCCGAACGCCGTCAGGCCAAGCATGATATTCAGCATGTAGAGGACATTGTCATCGAGATGCTGCGTAATGCTCGCGATGCCGGAGCCGATAAGGTCTATCTTGCCACGACCAAGGAGGAGGGTGTTCGCACCCTCCTCTTCCTGGATAACGGCTCGGGTGTACCGCAGGATATGCAGGAGCGTATCTTCGATGCCCGCGTCACCTCCAAGCTCGAGAGCATGAAAATGGACCGTTGGGGTGTTCACGGTCGTGGTATGGCGCTGTTCTCTATCAAGCAGAACACGGATGAGGCACGCGTTGTTACATCTGGCGTCGATTTGGGCTCCGCGTTTAAGGTGTGCGTTGCCACCGATCGCTTGGGTGAGCGCGCCGATCAGTCGAGCTGGCCTCAGGCAGTTAAAGACGAAGACGGCCGCTATGTATGTGCTCGCGGCCCCCACAACATCATTCGCGCAGCCTGTGAGTTTGCCCTTGAGGAGCTGCGTTGCTGCGATGTGTATCTGGGCTCTCCGTCCGAGATTGCTGCGACCCTGTATGCTCAGGCCTCGAGTCGTCTCGATACGTCGCGCCTGCTCTTTATCGATGACGAGTACGAGCTTCCGGTTATCGATCGTTTGGGCCTTGCCTCTGATGCCGAGGACTTTATCCGGATCTGCTCCGGGCTGGGTCTCGAGATGTCCGAGCGCACTGCCCACCGTATTCTGTCGGGACAGATTAAGCCCGTTCGCGGCGTGACCGCGCGTCTGCTGCGCGAGCGCGATTCCACCTCGCATGCGCCGGCTCCCGTCGATCTTGCCAAGGACCGTCGAGGCCTTCGTATCGCCAAGGATGATATGGCGCAATTTTCGCGTGCGGTCGAGCGTGACTTTAACGACCTCGCTGCCCGGTATTACCTCAATCTGTGCGGCGACCCTAAGATTCGCGTTTCGCGTGATCGCATCACGGTGACGTTCGATCTTGCCAAAGAGGAATAAAATCTTTACCGAGTCCGCTCGGTACGATACAGTTATTGCAGTTAAAACGTACTTTTAAACGCAGGAGTTTCTTCATGGATTGCCTGAAGGTATCAAGCAAATCATCGCCCGCGTCCGTTGCCGGTGCCATTGCCGGCATGGTCAAAGATGGCGTCCCCGTCAACATTCAATGCGTCGGTGCCGGTGCCGTCAACCAGGCCATCAAGGCCGTTGCCATTGCGCGCGGCTTTCTGATTCCGACCGGCTTTGATGTATCCTGCGCGCCGGTGTTTTCCGACATTCTCATTAACGGGGAGTCGCGCACGGCAATCCGTCTCTCTATCTACGTTCACCAGATTAATCGGGCTGCTATGGATAACGTCGTTATGGACGACGTTAAACCTGTTGCGTAAACGAGCTATCTGCACGCTTGTAGCACCTATGCGCCCCGTCGATACCATCGTTAGGATGTAAGCTCATGGACCAGCGTTCCGTACGCGATATTCTTGCCGGTAAAACCTACTTTATCCGCACTTTCGGCTGCCAGATGAACCAGCACGACTCCGAGCGCGTGAGTGGTTTGCTCGATTCTTATGGCTGTCTTATGGCGCTCGATCCCGAGCATGCCGATATTGTCGTGTTTATGACGTGTTGCGTGCGCGAGGCTGCCGATACGCGCCTGTATGGTCAGTGCAATTCCTGCAAGAGCCTTCCTCCTTCGCCTTCGGGTAAGCGTGTGGTCGCCGTGGGCGGCTGCATCGCCCAGCGCGATGGTGAGGGCTTGCTCACCAACGTCGATAACGTCAACGTTATTTTTGGCACCCATTCTATTGCGCACGTGGCCGAGCTCATCGCTGAGGCGTTTTTGGACGGCAAGCGCCATATCCGTACGAATGAGCATGAGGATACCGACGCCATGAGTATGCCGTGGCATCGCGAGACGCAGTATCACGCATGGGTGCCCATTATGACGGGCTGCAACAACTTCTGTACGTACTGCATCGTGCCCTACGTCCGTGGTCGTGAGAAGAGCCGTCCCTTCGAGGAGATTGTCGATGAGGTGACTGGGCTCGTGCGCCAGGGCGTGCGCGAGATTACGCTGCTGGGCCAAAACGTTAACTCCTACGGTCGCGATCTCTTTGGTAAGCCGCGTTTTGCCGATCTGCTGCGCGCCGTGGGCGATACGGGCGTAGAGCGTATCTTCTTTACCTCTTCTCATCCTAAGGATCTGCTGCCCGAGACCATTGATGCTATGGCCGAGACGCCTGCCGTCATGCCGCAGCTTCACCTGGCCGTTCAGTCGGGCTCCACGCGCATTCTTAAAGAGATGAATCGTCGTTATACGCGCGAGGATTATTTGGGCCTGGTCGATCGTATTCGTAACCGTATGCCCGATATTGCGCTTTCGACCGATATCATCGTGGGTTTCCCGGGCGAGACCGAGGAAGACTTTGAGCAGACGCTGTCGCTTGCCGAGACGGTGCGCTATGCCCAAGCCTACACGTTTATTTACTCCAAGCGCGCCGGTACCCCGGCAGCTGAGATTTATGATCCCACCCCGCATGAGGTTATCCTTGAGCGCTTTAACCGTCTGGTCAAGGTTATCGAGACGACGGCACACGAGTATAACCAGGGCGAACTTCACACCGTGGTGCCTGCACTTATTGAGGGTACGAGCAAGAAGAACGACGCTGTCCTTCTGGGCAAGAGCCCTAAGAACCAGACGGTGCATGCGCCGATTCCTGCTGGCTATAGCATCGATCAGCTTATCGGCAAGATCGTCGATGTTGATATTGATGTCGCCAAGACGTGGTATCTGTCTGGCTCCGTCGTGGGCGAGCCTCGCTAATGATTTCCCCCGGTGCAAGCCTTTCTGCCGTAGCGATTGTCGGTCCGACGGCGGTCGGCAAAAGCGATGTTGCCGACCGCCTGGCCGCTCGTCTTTCGTCCGAAGTGTTGTCGTGTGACGCGATGCAAATCTATCGCGGCATGGACATCGGTACGGCCAAAATGATGCCTGAGGAGTGCTCGGCACCTCTGCTCCTTATCGATATCGTGGATCCCGGCGTCGCGTATTCTGCTGCGCTCTACCAGTCGGACGCCCGAGCACATGTCGAGCGTTTGCTTGGCGAGCAGCGTCTTCCGGTCTTTTGCGGCGGTACGGGCTTGTATCTCAAGGCCGCTCTCGATGAAATGGATTTTCCTTCGGGAGAACTCGAGGACGAACGCCGCGTGGGCTATCAGGAGCTTGCCGAGCGCATTGGCGAGGAAGCATTGCATGCCCTGCTTGCCGAGCGCGACCCCGAATCAGCTGCCGTGATTCATCCCCATAACGTGCGTCGTGTGATTCGTGCGCTCGAGATGCACGATGATGGCGTGTCATATGCCCAGCAGAAGTCGAAATTCAGTGTTCCGCGTGAGCGTTATCATGCCTTGTGGTTTGGTCTGACGCGTAGTCGTGAAGTGCTCTATGAGCGCATTAACCTGCGTGTCGACCTTATGTTTGAGCAGGGACTGGTTGATGAGGTCCGTGGTCTTATGGACCGGGGCCTGGGCGATGCGCTCACGTCGATGCAGGCAATTGGTTACAAAGAGATTATTGATGCCTTGCGTGGCGCTATTACCATGGATGAGGCCCGTGAGCTTATCAAGATGCGCTCACGTCGCTATGCCAAGCGCCAGCTATCCTGGTTTAAGCGTGACGATCGCATCGTGTGGTTCGATATGGATGAGTTTACGATCGATGAGGTCGTTGATGATATTTACCATCGCATCGAGGCTGCCTAATGGCTCGTTTTCCTTTGGTCCCCACGGCGCCTGAACCCGAGCGCGCCATCTTGGTTGGTGTTGAGTGGCGCGATAATGCCTGGCCGCTCGACCGTTCGCTCGACGAGCTCGAGCGTCTGGCCCACACCGCTGGAGCCCAATGCGTGGCACGCTTGTCGCAGCGCCTGGTCAAGCCCTATCCCAAATCGTTTATCGGCTCCGGCAAGGTCGAGGAGCTGTGCGGTTTGGTGCATCGCATGGATGCGGATGTTGTTATCTTCGACGACGATCTGACGCCCTCGCAGCAGTCCTATCTTGAGAAAGCCGTGGGCGAACCGGTCAAGATTATTGACCGCACGGCGTTGATTTTGGATATCTTTGGCCTGCATGCCCAGACTCGTGAGGGCCGCTTACAGGTGCAGCTGGCACAGTTGCAGTACCTGTTGCCTCGTCTGCGAGGTATGTGGAGCCATCTTGCCAAGGAACAGACGCGTGGCGGTATTGGCTCGCGCTTTGGCCAGGGAGAAAGCCAGCTCGAGGTCGACCGTCGTCTGATTCGCAATAAGATCGCTGCTCTTCGACGCGAATTGAAGCAGGTTGAACAACGTCGTGATGTGCAATCGAAAAGCCGTATTGAATCGCCGGCGTTTCGTGTGGCGTTGGCTGGTTACACCAATGCCGGCAAGTCGACATTGCTTAATCGTTTGACGGGATCCACGGTACTTTCACAGGATAAGCTGTTTGCCACGCTCGATCCTACGACGCGCTCGTACCGTTTACCCGGTGGCCGTGGCATGACGATCACTGATACCGTCGGCTTTATTCAAAAGCTGCCCCATGGCCTGGTCGACGCGTTTAAATCTACGCTTTCCGAGGTGCTCGGCGCCGATTTGATACTTAAAGTTGTAGATGCTTCCGATGAGGATTACGAGCGTCAGCTCGAGGCGGTTGATCGTGTCCTTGACGAGATCGGTGCCGGTGAGCGCTTGACGCTTACCGTGTTCAATAAAATTGATCTGCTCGATAGCGTCGATCGCTTGAGCTTTCGCCGGCGCTATCCCGAGGCGGTGCTGTTCTCGGCTCAGACGGGTGAGGGTCTTGATGACTTAGTCGACCGCATCGCTCGTGAAGCGGCCGCTACAGACGTGTTGCTCTCGGCCGATATCCCGTATCGAGAGGGCGCTTTAATCACGCTCGTGCACGAACAGGGAACCCTTCTGCACGAGGAATATCTTGAGGGCGGCGTTCGTATTGTGGCAAAGCTGCCGGCCCGTATCGCACCACGTCTTGAGCGTTACCGAACGGAATAAATCAGCTCCAGTACGCCCAATATAACGGGCTGATGAAGCAGATAGAACGGTAGTGCATGGCGTCCGAGGCTTGCGAGCACGGGGATGGGATTCTCATAGGCCCATACTGGTGCCTCGCAGTTTGATTCCTGTGCCGTTCGAGCGGCAAAGAAGCCTGCGAGGTACATAAAATAGAATGGGATGAGCGGATAGTAATCACCGGAGACAAAGTCTGGACTTGGGAAACCCAGCCAAGCTAGATAGGGGATAGGGTAGACCGCTTTAGGAATGCTCCAGGTACAGGCAAAGAGTATGAGGCAAATCGTTATACCCCATACTGCAGGTACCCTATCGAGAACCGGGCGCGCGAGTGCAACAATGGCTGTGCATGCCGCCATGCAGAAAATGATGCCGAAGTTCACCGAGTCATCGACCGAGACGAGCGTCGTTGCGACCCATACAATTAAAGTGGCAACGGCATATTTGGCGGCACGCTTGATGTTGTTGCTCGAGAGAGTGCACATCCAGCCGGCAATAAACAAAAATACCCAACTGATGCTGGCGCGCCAGATGTCTTGGAAGATGGTCTGGGTAAACCAGGGCATCTTCCAACCATATAGGTAGGCAAGGTCGTAGCAGGCATGAAATCCCGCCATCGACAGCATGGTAAACCCGCGAATGGTATCAAAGACCGTGATGCGTTTTTGCATTACGAGAACCGGCGCATCAAGCCGACGACCTTGCCCAGGATTGTGGGATTTGTCGCATAGATAGGCTCCATAGTGTCGTTTTCGGGCTGCAGGCGAACGCGTCCCTGTTCCTTATAGAACGTTTTGACTGTTGCGGAACCATCGATCATGGCCACGACAATCTCGCCATTCATGGCGCTCTTCTGCTCGCGGACGATGATGTAGTCGCCGTTATAGATACCGACGTTAATCATCGAATTGCCGTGGACCTCGAGGATAAAGGACCCCTGGTCCGTTGCGATCTCGGTTGGGATGGTAAAGGTGTCCTCGATATTCTGCTCGGCAAGGATGGGAATCCCTGCGGCGACGCGGCCTACGAGAGGCAACGATACCGTTCCGCGGGGCGCCGTGGGCTCATCGGACTTTGAGATGGAGACGGAAGATCCGTCCTCGTCAAAGAGCTCGAGAGCGCGAGGCTTGGTGGCGTCACGCTTGAGCAGGCCGCGTGCTTCGAGTGCGGAGAGATGCGCATGTACGGTACTGGGGGAGGAAAGGCCTACAGCCGAAGCCATCTCACGCACACTGGGCGGATAGCCCTTCTCCTGCTGATATTCCTTGATGAAGTCGTAAATTTGCTGCTGACGCTTGGTAATTTTGCGAGCCATCAGGGAGTCCTCTCTATCCATACCAAACAAATGTTCTATTTTTGCTTGACAGGAACAACTGTTCGAAGATAATAATAACCGAACACTCGTTCCCGCGCCAGACTTTTTTGTCCCCGCGGCTTGATAAAACAGTTCTCGTCAAAACAAACGAGAGGAGAACAGAATGAATGCAGCGGATATGGTCCAGGGAAACCTCGCCCTTAAGCTCGAGGCGCCCGCCTCGCCTGCCTTCACGGTCGTGAAGGGCGGCCGGTCTCATTTTCAGGCCGTTGCCACTAAACCCGTCCGTACCCAGCGTGCGTCCGTTGTTTTGGCTCCTGTTGCCCTGAAGGCCTCGACGATTGTTGCTGTTGCTGTAGCGTTCACCCTGTTCTTCGTGCTCGCCACGTCAGTCTTTTCTGCTCGTCACGCAGCATATGCCGATTCCGTAGCCAACGTCACCTTCGAGACGGTTCGCGTGCAGCCCGGCGATTCCCTGTGGTCGCTTGCCCAGGAGCATCCCATCGATGGCCTTTCCACACAGGAGACTTCCGACATGATTCGTAGCGTCAATCACCTCGATCGCGGCTCTCTTGATGCTGGTGCAGTTCTGAAAGTTCCGACTCGTTCGTAAGATTTCGGCTCGGTCGCATGGTACCCTTGTTATCGTTTAGGAGGAGGTACCATGCGCTGTCCCAAATGCGGCAAGGCACATACCCGCGTTGTCGATTCCCGTATGCAGGAGTCGAACAACACTATCAAGCGTCGTCGCGAATGCTGTTCGTGCAATTATCGTTTTACAACGTTCGAGCGCTGCGAAGATCCCATCGAGGTTATCAAATCCGACGGGTCAAAGCAGCGGTTCGATCGCAACAAGCTGCTGGTCGGCCTGATGCGCGCCACGATTAAGCGCGATATCGATACGAAAAAGCTCAACGAGATCATCGATGATATCGAGGTGGAACTGCGTTCCCGTACGCTGACGGCTGTTACGTCCCACGAACTGGGCGATATGGTGCTTAAGCGCCTGGCCAAGATCGACAAGGTGGCCTACATTCGTTTTGCCTCGGTCTATCGCGATTTCAAAGACGTCGACGAGTTTTTGCAAGAGCTCGACAAGCTAAGGTGATTTCATGTCCAACATTACCGTTAACATTAAGCGTCTCGATCCCACGGTCGAGCTTCCCAAATACGCTCATCCCACAGATGCCGGCTTGGATTTGCGCTCAAACGAGGACTGCGTCCTGAAGCCCTTCGAACGCCGTCTTGTCTCCACTGGGCTGGCCATCGCCCTTCCCGATGGTTACGCTGGCTTTGTCCAGCCCCGCAGCGGCCTAGCCATTAAGCAGGGCCTGTCTATAGTCAACACGCCCGGTCTTATCGACGCCCACTATCGAGGCGAGCTTAAGGTCATCCTCATCAACCTGGATCCCAGCAACAATATCCAGATCAACAAAGGCGACCGCATCGCCCAACTCGTCATCCAAGAAGTCCCCACGGTCAATCTCGTAGAAGTAGACGAACTAGACGAAACTGATCGAGGAGCCGGCGGTTTCGGTTCTAGCGGCGTCGCCTAGCTCTTTACTTTGTTGAACGGAGCATCGTAATGTTCGCTCGCCCCTTGGAGGCCCCTATATATCATCCCGTGCTCAAACATTCTCGCTTCGCTGCGAAACTGCGCGCGGGACGATATATAGGGGCCTCCAAGGGGCGAGCTATGCCTACGTGCTCGCAACCAACCATGGTTTCCAATCAAAACCGTTTGCTGTATCTAAAAGCTGTATCCAACTAGTAACCCGATGCGACAAAGAGACAACCCCTTTGTCGCATCGGGTTACTTGGATTACTTGTATTTGAGTTCACCTTCGCTGCTTTACTTGAGTAACCGATATATCTGCTGGAATGTACTTGTAGCTGTGGCGCAGGCCGCCCACACATATCGTTCCACGCGCAGTTTCGCAGCGAGCGAAGCGAAGCGAGAATGTTTGAGCATGGAATGATATGTGTGGGCGGCCTGCGCCACAGCGGACTTTAAGACGCTAGCGGATATGCGCAGGTTTTTCGCCCCAGTAGAAGCGGCAGAAGGCTCGTTTGCGCTTTTGGGGCTTGCCTGCAAGTTCCATGGTTGCGATGGCGATATCCTCGGCTGCGTGTGGACGGCGCAGCACTTCGCCGTTGATGAGCAGAGCCTTGAGCGATTCGGGATGATCGTGGAGATGGCGCAGTGTCACGATGAGCTCGCGTGCGGTCGTGACATGCATGCTGGCGCCCATGCCGGTGAGCATGGTGGCGTTGGCCTTTTCCTGGCCATATGACTTGCCCAGCAGAATCATAGGCAGGTGTGCGCACAGGCATTCGGTAACAGTGAGTCCACCCGATTTGAGAATTGCCAGGTCGCAGCCGTGCATGAGCGCTGCCATGTCATCGACGTAGTCAAGAACCGTGACGTTCTCGAGTTTCATGGCATCGAAAAGCGTTTTGAGACGGGTGGCATATTCGGCATCCTTGCCCGGCAAAAAGACAAAGTGCATGTCCTCGAAGCTGCGCAGAAAGGGGAGGGTGCGGTCCATCTCAGCGCGAAAGCGAACGTACGGTTGAGGCAAACTGGCCCCGGCCATTACCAGCACAACGAGCTTGTCTGTGGGGAGATTGAACTTCTCGAGTTCTTCCTCGCGATTGTAGTCCGTATCAAACCCGGCGCGAATGGGGATGCCCGTAATGCGGATTTTTGCCTCGGGAACCTTACGGGGTTGGAGTGTTTCGGCCATAAACTCGTTTGCCACACAGAAGAGGTCGGTGTCCTTATGGGGCCACCAACCCTCGACCTCGTAATCGGTCGGTACGCAAATGACGGGATAGTCGATGCCCGTAATGACGCGCGCGCCGACGGCGACGTTGGCTGCCGTGATATGTGTGGCTACCACGGCAATGGGCCTGCGAGTTCGAACGTATTCGTTAAATGCGGGGAACATGATGCGCGACCATGCCGTGCCACCGCCCCAAAGCAGGTGTCCGGTAAGGGTATAACGCCAGGTCAAGTCATAAATTGGGCGCGTGGCGCCGGTAAACGAGGCGGCCGTTTTGTTGCCGTCGAATTTTATGCGTCCAAAATCAAGGATATCGAGCACTTCAATCTCAACATCCTCGGGGATGCCATTGGTGCCGCGGATGTGGTCGAATGCCTGCGCAATCGCATTTGCGGCGGCCTTGTGGCCCGAGCCGACCGAGGCGTGCACGATAGTCACGAGAGGTCTTTGCTGAGCCAAGAGCGTGGTTTGTTCCGATTGGGGAGTGCTTTGCGCGGGCAGGGGAGCGTCGTCGCTCGTCTGCGTCTGATCCATCGATATCTCCCCTTCATCTTTGTTTCACAGAGAATCATTGTAGTGCATGAGTGTCACGTTCGCATAAATTTGGGTATGAGCGCAAAGAACGTCAATCTTTCGACAGGAGGTCTCTTCATGACTACTCATCAGCCGATCGATGTTGCGATTATCGGCGGCGGGCCTGCGGGCTATGCTGCAGCCATTTACGCGGCGCGCGCCAACCTAACGACGACCGTGATAGAGCAAGGCATGTCGGGAGGACAGATCGCCACAACCAATGAGGTCGAGAACTATCCGGGCATTCCGCTCTTGAGTGGCGCCGAACTCGGCGAGCGGTTTCAGCAACATGCAGAGGGCCTGGGAGCAAAGGTTACATGGAGCATGGTTACGGGTATCGATTACGATGCGGATGCGGCGCTGTTTACGGTGCATCACGATATGGGCGATACGCTGGCCTCGAGCGTTATCGCTTGCATGGGTGCCACGCCGCGATCTGCTGGTTTTGTTGGCGAGGATACGTATCGCGGTCGTGGCGTTTCTTATTGCGCGACGTGCGATGGCATGTTCTTTCGCGGTAAACAGGTCTTTGTCATCGGTGGCGGTAATGCTGCCTGCGAGGAAGCCCTGTTCTTGTCAGAAATCGCCAGTAGCGTGACCATCGTCTTGCGCCGCGATCAGTTCCGTGCCCCCGATGGCGTGGTTCAAAAGGTGCTCGCAAAAGATAATATTTCAGTTAGGTACCAAACTAGTATTGTTGAGCTTTCTGGTGAGGCGATGCCCACGACAATCACGTTTAAGGACAATGCGACTAGTGAAATGCACGCTGAGTCCTTTGATCCTGGTTCGTTTGGCATTTTTGTCTTTGCTGGCACGCAGCCCCATACCGAGCTTGTAGAGCATCTGGTAGATCTGGCGCCCGACGGCGGTATTGTGACCGCCGAATCGATGGCCACCCGCACACCTGGCTTATTTGCCGCCGGCGATATTCGCTCCAAGCGTTTACGCCAAGTTGTGACCGCCGTTTCGGACGGAGCTATAGCGGCTACCAGCGCATACGCTTTCTTACGCGGATAAGTACGATAATATATCTTATGTAAGGTTGTTATCTTCAAACAAAGTGGTTGGGCAGTGCATCAATGTGCTGTCAAACCACTTTTACTTAGCGGCTATGTGATATGCAAAACTAGATGACCTAGAATACAATATAGATAACGAACGGAGGATCCTTATGAACCACGTCAAACATGTTATCCCGATGTCCGATACATCGGTCAGCATTAAGCCGGAGGATATTCAGCCGACGGTGCTGCCGGATGCATTTATTCAGTCCGATATGGTGGGTAAGCTCAACGCTTTGAGCCTGCCACGCTATGACCAGCTGCCCAACGTAACGCTCTATCGCGATCAGGTTATTGAATATGTTGCGCTGTGGATGGAGCCGCTTTCGATTTGCGTAGAGCAGCCCATTATCACACCATCGATGATCAATAACTACGTGAAGGTCGGTCTCGTTCCTGCTCCGGTTAAAAAGCAGTATGGCCGTGAGCAGATTGCGCGTCTCATCTCCATTTGTATCTTTAAGCAGGTGCTGCCCATCGCAGCGGTTCAGGCACTCTTTAACATTCAGCGCCTGAGCTATGATGCACCGACCGCCTTTGATTATGTGATTGATCAGCTCGAGGCATCGATTCGCGCGGCTTTTTCCATTGAGCAGGTTCCTGTACCCGATACGGCTCATCAGGTCACACGCGAGTCGCTGCTCGTACGCAGCGCGGTATCGTCTTTTGTATCGAAGGCGTATCTAATGAGCTACCTAAAGTTCAACGGGTTTAATAGCTAGCCGACGTACAAGACGGGCGGGACAAAGAGTCATCAGACACTTTGTCCCGCCCGTGTTTTTGTTTAGTTGGATTTTATCGGCCCGAAGCAACGACCATGCCGTAGCCGATAATGAGCCCGTGCATCTCGGCATAGTATGAATCCAGTCCGTTGCAGGGCATGATGATGGTCTTGGAACCGGGCCAATGCTCCACAATGCGGCTGGCAAGTGCCTGGGCGCCCGCCTCATTTTCGACATGGTCGATTACGACCTCGCCGCCAGTAAAGCCTTCGGCCTCCATGGTGTCGACAATCTTGGTGAGCATCTTCTTTTCGCCGCGGGTGTGACCAACGAGTTCAATTTTGCCCGCTTCGCTCGCCGTGCCCAAAATGCGGATATTGAGCTTGTTAGCAATAACGCCGGCCGCCTTAGGGATACGTCCGGCCTTCGCAAGGTTTTCGTAATTGCACAAACTAAAGAGGATCTTGCTGTTCTGCTCCAAGCTATCGAAATAGGCGCAGGCGTCCTCAAAGGAGGCATCTGGGTTGCTTGCAAGATAGCGGTCGAACAGCAGGAAGATCAAATCCATTTTGCCACCTGCGGCTCGCGAGTTAACCAAATGAATCTGACGGTCCGGCTCCTCGGCAAGCACCATGTCACGTGCGGTGGCCGCGGCATTGTAGCTTCCCGAGACTCCCTCGGAGATGGGCATGCAAATCGTCTTGTCGGCAAGCCTAAAGAGTTCGGTCCACTCGCCTACGCTCGGACAGGCGCTCGAAGAAGCGCTCGACTCCGCCTGCACGGCGCAATTGAGTTCGTGAACATCGAGCGTGAGGTCATCGACGAACTCGCGCTCCCCCACTCGAATTTTGAGGGGTGCAAATGCAAAGGTGGTATGGGGCGCGGTCGGTTGCCAATCGCGGAGGTTGCAGCTCGAATCGGAGATAAGTGCCCAGCTCATAGAGGGTCCTTTCTAGATGTTTCTCATTTATTATAGCCATCTTGCTTACCTTTGAAACGTGCATCTAGTATTGAAAACTAGCTCATTGGGGTCATGTATGGAGCACGGTCACAAATAAATGAACCTCGCAGCCCAAAGGCCACGAGGTTCACATTCGTTTGCTATACAGAGTGACTTAGTAGCGCACGAAAATGTAGTTGTTGTTCATGCCGGCTGCGACGGAGCTGATGATGACGCCCGTCTTGTAGTCGGAAGCATGGATCATCTGACCATTACCGATATAGATGCCAGTATGGTAGGAGTTAACCACGACATCGCCCGGTTGCGGGTCGGACACGCGGGTCCAACCCATGAAGGTGCCGGTGGTGCCCAGACGGCAGTAGCGGCCCGTGAGACAGTAGCTTACAAAACCGGAGCAGTCAAAGCTGTCCGGTCCAATGCCGCCCCAGGAATAAGCGCAACCCAGCTTGCTGTAGGCACGCGAAACAACGGAGCCGCCGTCAACAGACTGGTTCGGTGCGGAAGGCGTCGGAGCCGGAGCCGGAGCCGGGGCGGGCTGCGGCGTAGGGGCCGGAGCGGGCGTAGGAGTGGGCGCGGGCGTATTGCCGCCATCGTTGGTGTTCTCAGTCGTACCGGCGGTGTCGTTGCTCACCGTAGCCTTCTCGGCGGTGCTGGCGTTAATGCCGGCCTGAAGTGCTGCGTTGGCTTCAGCCTCGGCGGCAAGCTCGGCCTGCAGCTGGGAGTCCAGGGAGCTCACGACACTCTGGGCCTCAGCCTGCTGGGCGTTGAGCTCGTCGACCTTCTTCTGCGTCGCGGCGACGTTCTTCTCCTGCTCGGCCTGCTTATCGGTGAGCTGCTGCTTAAGGTCCTTGACATCCTGAATGGTCTGGGCCTGCTTGTCGGAAACCTTGCCGTAATAGAACAGACGGTTGAGCATGTCGCCCAGATCGTCGACGCCCGTCAGAACCTGAAGGAGACTCAGACCGCCGGTCTTGTACTCACCGGCAACGTAGCTCGAAAGCTTTGCCTGGCCCTCGGCAATCTCTTGCTGCTTTTGCGTGATCTCGCCTGCAGTCTGATCAAGCTCCTGCGTCTGTGCGGAGAGTTCTTCATGAATTTGCTGGGTTTGCGTGCCGATCTGCTCGAGTTTGGTACGAGCAGCGGCAAGGTCGGATGCGGTATCAGCATAGGCCGGAGCCGCGAGGCCCAGGCCCAAAACACAAGCGAGGGTTGCCGTAGCAGCGCAGCGTGCCATGTTTTTGTGCGTATTTGCTGTGCGCATGGAGCTTCCTTTCCGGTATCTAAGGGTAGCGGCTAGTCCACCGTTACCAGGCTAAAGAGCTCGACGTCCTCATTGGAAGGCGTGAGCTTCTTGCGCGGGTTAAGAAACGCAAGCTCGAGGATACAACCGTAACCCACAAGCTTTGCGCCCATATCTCGCACCAGTTTACCTGTTGCCTCGACGGTTCCGCCCGTCGCGACCAAGTCGTCCAGAATCAACACGGTATCTTTAGAGGTAATGGCATCGGCGTGGATCTCGATAGAGTCGGTGCCATATTCGAGCTCGTAGCTCTCGCTCACCGTCTTGCGAGGCAGCTTGCCCGGCTTGCGTGCGGGCACAAAGCCAGCGCCCAGGGCGACGGCCACGGGCACGCCGACCATAAAGCCGCGAGCCTCGGGACCCACGACCTTGGTGATGCCCATGCCGGCAAAATGCTCGGCCAGGGCATCTACCATGGCCTTTAGCGCTTCGGGATTACCAAAGAGCGGCGTGATGTCCTTAAAGACGACTCCGGGCTCGGGATAGTCGGGGATGTCGACGATGTGAGATTCGAAGTCGTACATGGCATGACCTTTCAGGGGAGGATGGTTTGCGGCAGCGTCTATTTGTTCGCGCTGGCGGTGGCGGCGTGCGAGGGGGCAATAACTTTGAGCGGCTGCACGAGGGATTCCTCACGCACGGGGACCGCGGAGGTAGATGCCTCTTCGCTTTTGGCCTTGGTTGACTCGGAGCGTGCGATCTCCTCGTCGAGGGCATCGATATCGGCATCCTCCACCACGGCGTTGAGTGACTCAAATACACGGTTCTTGAGCAGAGCGGTATGGACGCCCTCGGTGAGGTCATGCAGCTTCTTAAATGCACGCTCGAGCTTGGCATCGCGCTCGTCGTCGGAAGTATCCATGCCGAGCATGCTCACGAGCACCTGCTCAAACATCGAAGACTCGCGGTTTGCCGACGATACGTACTGGCGCAGGTTGCGCGGCTCAATGTGGAAGCGCGACAGCTCCGAGCAGTAACGGATAATCGGGAAATCTCGGCCATCGACGAGTTCTCGGTTCTGCGGGCTCTTGATGATGCGAATAAGATCGTTCTCGGCAAGGGAGCGGATAAACGAGATCTCAACACCGAGCATGTCGGGAATCGTCTCGATGGGATGCAGCTTTTGCTTGGTCTCCTTGGGCTCCGTCTTAAGCGGAACATCGGACAACAGGCCCACCTCGTAGGCGAGCGTAGACAGGTCCGTGGCGTTTTCCAGGCGCTGCTTGATCACGTTGAGCGGCATGTAGCGAGTCTTCTGGAGGTGCAGAATGACCTCCAGGCGGTCAACGTCCTCTTTGGAGTACTGACGATATCCCTTAGGCGTACGATGAGGGGTGATGAGCCCCTCATCTTCGAGAAATCTAATTTTTGAGTTCGAAAGATCGGGGTATGCGCCTCGAAGTAGATTGACGACCTGGCCGATACTCAGATAATTGCGTTCGGCCATGCCCTACTCACCGGTTTCGATGCGCTCCGGCGTGCTCTCGTGGTAGATGAGCGTAAACGTACCGATCTGGACGGAAGAGCCATCGTGCAACGGGGCGCCGTTGACGATAGCGCCGTCAACCCACGTACCGTTGAGCGAGCCCAGGTCCTCAATACGGGCCCCCAGACCCTCGCGAATAATGCGCGCGTGGCTACGCGACACGGTCATGTCGTTGAGGAAGATGCCGTTGGCGGGATCGCGGCCGATGGTGGTCACATTGTCCTCGAGCTCAAAGGCGGCGCCGGTCTGCGGGCCCTTGACGATAGACAACACGGGCGCGGTGATGTGCACGTTGGCCATGAGGTCGGGAACGGTGACATCGCTCGAAGGAACGCGGAAAACACAGGTGGCGTCTGAGGCCTTATCGTTCTGAGGCATATTGTTAACCATGTTGTCCATGACAACCCCTAACTTAACGCGGACATGCCGCAAAGAATGAACTGTACATAATCATACCCCAATGACTTAATCTTCGATTTCGGGGTTAAGAAAGTCGATGTCTTCGTCCTCGGGATGTGCGATAGCCTGTTTAATGGCCGCTCCACCCTTAATGGAATAGATGACGGCGGTGAGCATGGAGAAGATGACGCCGCCGTATACAAAGAAGATGCCAAGCGGAACCGGGCTGCCGTTGAGGCCCGGGAAGGCCGTGAACGTAGCGGGCAGTAGATGCCAGCCATCCACAGTGGGAAAGCCCAGCAGCATGAGCGAGAAGCCGGTCATAAGCAGCGCCGTGGCAATCTTGCCAGGAAAAACTACGTCGATGGGACGGCGATGATAGCGGCGCACGATGAGCGTGCCGATTCCCAGGTAAATATCGCGGCCGATGATGAGCACGCAGACCCAGATGGGAAGCTCGCCGCGGACTACCAGGCCCAACACGCCGGTAAACAGCAGGGCGCGGTCGCAGATGGGATCCATAACCTTGCCGAGCCACGAGACCGTTTTGGTCATGCGGGCAATCTGGCCGTCCATCCAGTCGGTGGAGGCCGCGATGGCATAGATGACGATGGCGACGACACGGTTGTTGTCCGTCACAAACAGGTACAGGAAGACCAGCGTGAGGATCAGGCGCGTGAAGGTAATGAAATTGGAGATCGTGAAGATCTTATTCGACGGGTAATCGGAAGTGCCGATAAGCTCCTTTTTGATCTTCTTTTTGATGCCCACAGGACTCCCCCGCTGGTAAACGACAAAACTTTCGATACTATACCCGTTCTGGCGATGTCTATCCAGCGAGAGCATAGAGAGTCCAGACATGTGGAGGGTGTTGTTGGCGGGGCGGGAACTCACATTTATGTACATCAGCCTCCAAACATGTCGAAAAATGTCGGTTTTGGAGGGTGATGTACACGTTTTTGTTGCGCGTGTGCATCATCTCATATGTTGCCAACGCTAACGGTGAACCTGAGCGCCCGGGCACATTCTTTGTTGGCTGAAACCGGCATAGCAACTAGCGGAAGGCATCATCGAAGGAGTGTGCTGGAAAGCACCCGTCTCCTTAACTGTTAGAAATGCGAGTTAATAATCTATGCGGTCGATATGCCGTTAAACCCGCATATCGATACCGTTCAGCCATTCGCCTCGCCCCCGCCGCGCGCATCTTCATTCAATCTGTTACTTTTAATCAAACGATTCTTTGAGGAATGCAGGTGCTTCTGAATGTACTGTCGACTTCTTCTCAAACTAATCCTAAGAGACAAGGCCGTATGGATTTCCACGCTCGTTCTTGCTGCAGCCTTTTCCGTCCCCATTGCGTTCAATTCACCCATCTACGGCCCCTTCTTTATGAAGCAGGGCATGCAGGGCTTTGTCGACGCATTCAATACGCGCGCGCCCCAGGCCAGCGGCACAGACCTATCGCCAGAGCAGCAAGATGACGCTGAGCTTGCAAGATACGCGAACGCCGCCCTCGCCGCTCAAACCGACGCCGCCTTTCTCGACTCTGCCGAGAGCTACTACGCGCTCATGGACGAGGGCTTCCAATCCGGGTCCATCGTGGGGGACCAGGAGACCAATGACGCAGAGCTCGCATATTGCCGCGCTCTGAGCAGCTCCGGCATCGCGGATATCCCGGCCTCCGCAAACGACCTGCCGTTCCTCTCCTTCCTGCCCTACGCCATTGCCCAGGCGCCGTCCTTCCTTCCCTTCATCCCCTTCCTTCTCTCGTCGATACTCGTGCTCGGCGCCACAAGGCCCGGGACCCTGGCGGCAAAGGCGCCCGTGCCCAAATTCCGGCGCCTTATCCAAACCGTGTTTTCGATAATTGGCGCGGGGACCGCGATGCTCCTCGCCGGCCTTGCGCCCGGGAGTATTTACGCCTTGGCCCTAAACGGCTTCGGGCAGATCGGGTACCCGATCGCCTTCTTCCATGACGGCGCGCTCACTACCACGACCGCGGGAAACGTCTTCACGACCATACTTCTCGCGCTGCTCGCGGGTGGAACCTTGATATCCGTTTGTTCCGTCGTCCTATCGACCGCAACGAGGCGCGTCTTCGCGGGCCCCCTTACCTCCGCGTTGCTTGTCGCGGCCCCGGCATTCCCGTTATTGTCCGATTCGGCACTGGGGCATAATGCCGCGCTCGAGCTCCTGCCGCTGGCCGTGTTCTCGCCTATCGAGGCAACGGGTTACGTAGGATGCTTCCCGACAGAATTCATTGGCTCCGGTTCGGGCGGCGCATCGATGCTTGCCGTGGCCCTGGTATACGTCGCGGTCCTTTTCGCGGTCGGCGCCGTTGTGACGCGTTCGCCCAAACAGGCTGGACCCGCTAAAAAGCACCATGGGCTTGAGCTCCTGGACGTGAGCGTGGGATACGGGAGCACGACGATACTTTCGATCGGATCGCTTTCCTTGGGCCCGGGAACGGCGGCGGGGCTCGTCGCTCCCAACGGCTCGGGGAAAACCACCCTTCTTGAAGCGCTGTCGGGCCAATTTCCCACCCGCATCCGCTCGGGAAGCCTGTTGGCAGACGGAATCTACCAACGTCGATCAGCCGAATTCGCAGAACTCGTCTACCTGAGCTCTTCGGGCGGCGCGGATCTCTACCCCACGCTATCGGCCCGCGAGCACCTCTCTTTCGTTAGGGAGGCGTGGAAATCGGCCGCCGACATCGACTCGCTCTGCAACTCCCTCGGAATCTCCCCATATCTCGACAAGCCGACCCGTAAACTCTCGACAGGAATGAAGCAGCAGGTAAAGCTTGCCATGGCGATAGCGACCGATTGCCCGTACCTCATCCTCGATGAACCGCTGAACGGCCTCGATCCGGGAAAGCGGAAAACCTCCTGCGACGCGATGCGCAGCGAGGTGGAGCGGGGACGCAGCGTGCTCATTTCAAGCCATCTGCTCGACGACCTGGCAGACCTCACCGACTCGTTCTACTTCATCGAGGCCGGCACGCTCGTGGAAAAGACCGAGTCGTCCTCGCAGACGCTCAAGCAGGAATACCTCGATACATACGAGGGAGGTGAATGACATGATAGGCAAGAGCTATGCAAAGATAGCGATTGTTGGCTTTGTACTTTGTCTTGCAATGGTGCTATGTGCATCATTTGCGAGGTATAGGTCCGAGCAGTCGTTCATCGATGGCGCTGAAAATGGGTTTGGCATAGACGGGATGTATGTCAACGATGGCGCGACCAGGCCGTCTATGGCGATTCTTGCAGGCGAAGACATGGAATGGCAAATCTGTAATGACGATGGCTCTTGTCTGAGTGGTCGTTTGGCCGCAACGAGCGACCCGAATTCGTTCGATCTTCTCGACAATGATGGAGCGGATTGCGGTTCTGTTCACCTTTCATATGCATCGCGAGATGGGATGGACGGCATTCTCTACGTCTCCCACGAGACTGGCGATTTCAAGATGCGCAGGACTAACCGAGTGCCGGCTTTTATCGAGGAGTGAGAGTTCCCGGCGGTCTGCCGATCAGGCCGCCGGGGTATTGAACCCCGCATTCATCCGTACACACACGGATGAATGCGGGAAGTGTCCGGATGAAGTTGATAATCAAGGAAACAAAGCCGTTCTGCCTGGGACGGCTTTGGCCTGGACTTTAACTACAACATCGCAATCGACACTTATCAGCTCGCGCAACGCGCATGGCCAAATCTCGGACGCTGGTGCATGGAGGACCTTCGAGATTTACTGGACATCCAAAACGACGACGCACACCGCGTGCTCGCCGACAGCGAAGACGAGATGGCTGTCTACAATGCGATCAGAAACAGTGTGAAGTCCGGAGAGCTTTCTGTGGAACCGCCGCGCCGTCGCGCGAGCCGACTGGGCAACCCGGGCAATCTGGTCCCGGCTCTCCCGGTCGTATTCCTACGATATCGCCCCTAGATCACCAATGTGTCAGATAAAGAATGAGGCAATGGTTATGATCAAGCATACGGCGGATGCGGCGACTGCGCCTTTTTTCCTCTCCTTTAGTCCGACGAATAGGGTTGCCGTAAAGTAAAGGGCGGAAATGCAGTCTATGGCAAGCAAAACGAGTTCCTTGGGCGGTTTCAGCAAAAGGTCGCTAGCAAAGAGTAATGCAAGCAGGGCAAAGCCGATTGTGGTCAAGTATCTCGATTGATTTTGCGACAACATGGCAACTTCCTTTCAGAACATGCAAGTGAAAAGTCGGTACGATGTCATTGCGGTTGCAAAAAAAGCCGCCGCTAGGACCGGTTGTCACGAGACCGGCGATAACTTCAGCGGTGCCAACAAGCTAGAGATCGCGCAGGCAAGCCTCCTCCTTCGCGTTCAGCTTGACCTTGTGAGGGGCGGGGCGGTTATTTGCAGATCCGTGAGAATCGCACCACGCCTTGGAATATGAATCCGCGCAGCGCCCGCGCTCAAAAAAGGGATATATCGTAATTTTCGTCGTAATTGACTCCGACGTAGATATCGCTGCTCTCGGCGGGAGATCCCTCGTCGGCATGGGCTGCCGCAACGGGCACAAATGGTGTCATGACAAGGGAGAGGCAAAGAGCTGCTGAGACGATGGAGGGCAGGCATTTCTTCATGGCTGGCTCCTTAATCTGGCCTTTGATAGTTACTCGATGTCGCCTCCTTCCGCTTTATATCCGTTGCATTCGGCGTATTTCTTTAATAAGGCAAGAGGTTCTTCCTCTCCTTCGGATAAGCCGATGATGTTTCCTTGATCATCCAGTATGAATACGGACGGAATATGCTCAAGTTCATATTCGTCATACACGGTATTATCTTAATCTATGTATATGGGAAAGTCTCCTTCATGGACCGAGGCTGAAATCCTGTCCCATTTTAATGGACAAAGATGAGGGATAAGCATTGTGTTGCGGTTTGATATTGACGGCGATTAAGGCGGCGAAACACGTCAGAGTCGCCAAAGTCAGTAAGGCGATAATGCATTTTCTCGGTTTCCAGCTCATGACAGATCCTTCTCTCATGGTGAAACGCATACGTTTTGAAACGGGATGCCGCTTCGATTCGTTCCGGACGCGGATGTGGACGTAACTGGTCTCGGTGCCAAGTGCGATTTCAGTGCTGTATTTGACTTAACGGGAATGTCCGAGCAGTGCCGGAGTCTCCATCTGGATTGTTCCGACTGGAACATCAGCCCGAATACACTGCATAGCGACTCCAACAAGAACGTACCCGGCGTAATCCTTCCCAAGGCATGGCAATAGTCAAGATGCCGCAGCGGCAAGACAAAGACAGATTCCCGCGATAACCCTACGCTCAGCTCGTTTCTATTCACCCTGAGCGAAGGGAGTGTCGCATATGCATGCAGCGGCGCAGAACCTCCGGGGGGGGGTATCTCCTAGAGGTATCCGCCTCCGGAGGCCAAGGAATCATCGAGTACGTCCTGATCATCGTGGTCATCGGCCTGGTGATCGTGTTCGCGGGACCCGGCGTGGCCGGAGCCATCCGCAACCAGTTCAACCTGGTCGGCAACACGGTGAACAATGGGACGGTTGGCGGCGTCGAGGGAGGCGCATCCGGCGGAGGGTCTGCAGGTACCGATTCCGCGACCGTCCAGGCGGCTATCGCCAAGGACGCGAAGGACTGGACCCTCGAAGAGCAGAAGGCCGTGGCCGAGGACATCGCCGCGAAGGGCGAGGCATCGTCCGCCTTCGCCAAGGCGGAGGCCGCGATGAATGCAGGGACGAAGTTCTCGATGAAGCTCACCGATGGTCAGACGCTCGAGTACAAGATTATCGGCATCAACCACGATGACTTGGCCGATGGTAGCGGCAAGGCGGGCCTGACGTTCCTCGCCACCTCGACGGGTATTAAATCTCGCGTGAACGCCACCAACACCAATGCCGGTGGCTGGGAGAAGTCGGAACTCCGCGCGAAGATGAACTCCGGCGAGATCTGGAACCTGATGCCCTCCGATTTCCAATCCAAGGTGAAGCCGGTCAGGAAGCTGACGAACAACGTTGATGGAACCGACAAGAATGCCGCCGTGACGGCGACCTCGGACAAGCTGTTCATGCTCAGTTATTCCGAAATCGTCGAGACCCCTTATAACGGCTGGTCTGGTTATTCTTGGATCGGAAACGAAGGAACCCAGTACGAGGCCTTCAAGGGTAAGGTGACGAACAATTATTCGGGTAACGTTTGCCTGAGTGTTGGCGTCGCTTGGTGGGAGCGTTCCTTGAATCCGAGCGCCTCTGCGCTCTTCCTCTATGTCAACAGCAACGGCGATCCGTCGTACAACTACGGCGCGACGAACTCGAATCGCGTCTGCCCAGCTTGGTGCTTCTAGATTCATCTGTTAAGCCCGCACGGCCTGTGCGGGCTTTTCTTTTGGCGGTTACTCGAACGGTTTGATGTTTGTGGCATAGGTTATCGGTTTGAGGAGAAATGAGGTCACACAGCGGCTCTCAGAGCGCCTGCCGCACTCCCCCGCCATTACTCCTGCGGCATCCTCGTATAGAGCCCATCCCGCTTGGCGTTTCGTTGCAACAGCCCACTTGTCCACCGATCAAGTGAACTACTGGAATAAATACAGCGACACGCTTGTTCGTTACAGTCGCTATATCTACGTAAATCGCCGCGATAAATACAGCCTGTATTCGGCTGTATACCAGCTACGCGTATGTAGATTCATATCGCGTTAATAAATCGGCTCAAGCGCGTGCAAAACACGCAAGTAACCGCACAAAGCGATTATCGCGCAGGTAGATTTTTGGCACCCTGTTGCTTAATCAAAATTAAGCAATTGCTTAAAACAAAAAAGGTCAGACACTAGGTGCCTGACCTGCAAACTTCTGGTCGGGACGACTGGATTCGAACCAGCGACCCCTTGACCCCCAGTCAAGTGCGCTACCAAGCTGCGCCACGTCCCGAAGCTTTTGTTTGTTGCGCTGCTCTCGCTCGCAACAGGGAGTATATTAACCCGAAACTTTCCCTTTGTGCAAGAACTTTTTTACAAATTTTGAAGCAAGTCCAAAATTGTATCCGCGAGCTGGGGTTTTGTTAGAACGGGAAGTTCTTGCGTACCCGCTGTGCTCACGATCCAGGCCTTGTTGGTATCGGTTCCAAAGCCCGAATCGGCGCGCGAGACATCGTTGGCGATAATGGCGTCGCAACCCTTGCGGGCGAGCTTTCGCCGAGCGTACTCCACGACGTTATCGGTCTCAGCCGCAAAGCCGATCACGCACCGCTCCCCCTTTTGGCGCGAAAGCTCGGCCAAGATATCGACTGTCTCGACCAGTTCAATGTGATCCAATCGTTCGTTGGCCTTTTTGAGCTTATGGTCGGCAGGGGCTGCGGGGGTGTAGTCGGCGACAGCGGCCGCGCAAATGGCCGCATCGGCCGTCTGGAAGGCGCCCAGCGCCGCCTGCAGCATCTCTGCGGCGGTCTGCACGCGCACGAACTCCACGCCGCGGGGAACATCGAGCGATGTCGGCCCCAGCACAAGCGTAACCGCAGCACCGCGGCGAGCGGCCTCTCCCGCCAGGGCGATGCCCATCTTGCCCGACGATCTGTTGCCGATAAAGCGCACGGGGTCGATCGGCTCGTGCGTGGGGCCGGCGGTTATCATAATGCGCTTGCCTGCCAGGTCTTGCGGGACGGGGTTCAGCACCTCGCAGACGGCCTCGACGATGTCCTCGGGCTCGCTCATGCGTCCCGTGTCCACGTCGCCGCAGGCAAGGTAGCCGCTGCCGGGTCCCACCACATGGACACCACGTTCGCGCAGCGCGGCCATATTGGCCTGCGTCGCCGGCGCCTTCCACATGCCGTTGTTCATGGCAGGGGCGATCACGATGGGTCGCGGCGTGGCAAGCAGCGTGGTGGAGATGAGGTCATCGGCGATGCCGTTTGCCATCTTGGCGATGATATTGGCCGTCGCGGGCGCCACGACCACCAGATCGGGCTCCTGTGCCAGCGAAATGTGGTGGATGGGGTCGGAGGGGTCGTCGAAAAGGCCCACCGCGACCGGTTCGTTGGTGAGCGCGCGGAAGGTGAGCGGCCCCACAAACTCGGTGGCATGCTCGCTCATAACGACCTTGACGCGCGCGCCGTGCTTTTGCAGCAGGCGCACGATATTGCACGACTTATAGGCGGCGATCCCGCCGGTAATGCCCAGCAGGATCGTTTTTCCCTCAAGTTGCATTGAATTGTTGGATGCCGACGTCATCATTTAAGCTTCCTTGCTGGGAAGCACCAGCAGACGGTGGCAATACGGGCAGTGCGCGATCTCGCTACCGTCGTGGTTGAGGTCGCTCATGGACGATGCCTGGAGCGCGGTGTGGCAGATGGTGGGAATGTTGCCCTTGATGGTCTCGACAGCCAGGCCGCGGAACTGCTTGAGCAGGCGCTCGTAGTCGGTGAGCACGTCGGTCGGCAGCGTGGCGGCAAGCGCGGTGCGCTCCTTAGTGGCGGCGTCAATCTGTGCCTGGAGGTCGGCGGCCTTGGCGCGGGCGGCCTTGGTGTCGGCCTTCACACCCTCCTCGAACTTGGCGATGATTGCCTGCGCGCGGGCCTCGCGGTCGAGCGCCTCCTTATGGGCGACAAGAACATCCTTGCGGGTGTGCTCGATCTTGTCCAGACGCTTTGCCAGGGTGGCAAGCTCATTCTCCAGGTCCTGCACCTCGCGGTAATCAGAACCATCGACGTGACGCTTTTTGGCAGCCTCGATAGCGTTGTTGGTCTGGATCTCGGTGGTGTTGAGGTCGTCGAGCTCAATATCCAGGTCTTTGCGCTGGGCGTAGAGCTTGGTCATCTCGGCCTTGAGCTTAACGTAGGTCTTGCGCTTGGAAGCGAGTTCCTTGAGCTCCGGCATATTGGCAAGTTCGCTCTTGTTGCGGGCGAGCTCCAAATCGATCTGTTGCAGCTTGAGTAGCGTAGCGCCGGCGCTCATAAGTTCTCTCCTTTTGTCACAGTCCACCATTGGCAAGGGTTCAGTATTTTAATCGCATGACGGGGGTCAACCCCGGCGTCAACCGCAGAGTTCATCAAGATATCAACGAACGGCTCCTCGGAGCGGTCATGGCCGAGCAGGATCACCGGCAGTCCGCGCAAGTCTAGGTCCTGCGCCACGTGGTAGCCCGCCTCGCCCGTCACGATGGCATCCGCACCGGCGGCGATGGCAAGCTCGCCAAAGTCGCCGAGGGAACCGCCCAGAATGGCGACGGTGCGGCACGGGTGATCGGCCTCGCCCCACACACGTGGGTCGCTGCCAAACGCCGTGGCGGCGCGAGTGGCAAGGTCGCGCAGGCTGCAGGGGTCGTTGAGCGTTGCAAGCGCGCCCAGGCCGGTCGCTTCGGGGTCGTCCACGTGCTCCAGCGAGCTTGCGGGCGCGGCGTCCAACAGCGTACTTAGGCAAACGCGAGCCTCATGCGAGCGGTCCAGATTGGTGTGGAGCGAGATGATGCTCACGCCGCAGCGGGCCGCCTCGTAGAGCGCCGCACTGCACTGGGGACGCGTCGCGCTGGGCGGGCAAAATGCCTCGGGCGCCTTGATGTAGACGGGATGATGCGTGAGCAACACGTTGGCTCCGGCTTCCAAGGCGCGCTGCACGTTGTCCCTGGTAGCGTCGAGCGCGCAGGCCACGCCACGGATCTCGTCGTCGGGGTCGCCAACGGATAAGCCTACGTGGTCCCAGGGTTCGGCGTCCGTCTTAGGATAGCGTGCAAGCAGGGCGCGCTCGAGTTGGGCGACGATCATGCGGCACCTACGATCGAAAGCAGCGTTTGGGCAAAGTCGTCCAGATCGCCCGGATTCACACGGTCATCGAAGGAGATGCGCAGTGCGCCCAACGCCTGCTCGCGACCGATGCCCATCGCGCTCAAAACGTGGCTGGGGTCCATGCTGCCGCTCGAGCATGCCGAGCCTGCCGATACCTCAAAGCCGGCGGCGTCGAGCTTGATGATGAGCTCCTCGGAGTCCATGCCGTCAATATAGATCGATACCATGCCGGGCAGACGGTCGGCCTGTGCGTAGTCGCCCATGGTGGCGTGAATGCGCGGGTGGGCCGTAAGCGTGGCGTAGAGCTTGTCGGAAAGGGCTTGCAGCTTCTCGCGCTCCTCGGCCACATGGGGCGTCAGCGTGCAGGCGGCAGCGGCAAAGGCGAGCTGCGTGCGCAGGTCCTGAGTACCGGCGCGACGGCCGGCTTCCTGTCCACCGCCAAAGATGCGGGGGCGCAGCGGCGTGCGGTTCTTAAGGTAGAGCGCGCCGGATGCCACAGGGCCGCCGATCTTATGCGCGGCAACGGTCATAGCATCGACGCCCAGCTCGGTGACATCGAGCGGAATATGCAAGTAGCCCTGGATGGCATCGGTGTGGAACAGGGCGCCCACGGTATGCGCGGCGGCGGCCAGCTCGCGGATGGGCTGCACCACGCCGGTCTCGTTATTGGCGGCCATGATGCTCACGAGCGCGACGTCATCGCCAAGCAAGTCGCTCAGCACGGAGGTCTCGATGTAGCCCGCACGGCAGGGCTGCACAAGATCGACGGTAAAGCCGCCGGCACGCAGCAGCGGCAGGTTGTCCAGAATCGAATCGTGCTCGATGGCAGATACGATCACGCGGTTGCGCTTGCGGTCGTGCTGACGGGCGCCCTCGGCAAGTCCGAGGAGCGCCAGCTGGTTTGCCTCGGTGCCGCCATTGGTCAAGATAATCTCGGACGGGCGGACGCGTGCGCCAAAGCTACGGGCGATCTCGCGACGGGCAACTTCCAGGCGTGCGGCGGCCTTGCGTCCAAGCGAGTGCAGCGAGTTGGGGTTGACGCCGGCAAGCTCGCTGTCGTCATATTCGCGCTGCGCAAGGAGCGCCTCGGCGCGCATGGGCGTCGAGGCGGCGTAGTCAAGATTCACGGGTATGCGGTTTTGACCTGCGGTCATAAGGGTCTATGCCTCCTGTGCGGCCTCATTGCCCAGCTTCTGTAGCAGCGCAACCTCGGCGGCGGGATCTTCGGACTTAAATACGGCGGAGCCGGCTACGAGCACGTTGGCGCCGGCCTTGACGACCTCGGCGATGTTCTTAGAAGAAATGCCGCCGTCGACCTCGATCATGGGCGACGCGCCGTGGCGCTCACACATGGCCTTGAGCTCGTGGAGCTTGGGCAGCGTGCCCGGGATAAAGCTCTGGCCGCCAAAGCCAGGGTTCACGCTCATCAGTAGCACCATATCGACAACGTCGATGATGCTCTCGAGCACGCAGACGGGCGTGGCGGGGTTGAGCACCACACCGGCCTTAACGCCGCGCTGCTGCAGGTGCGTGAGCGTGCGGTGCAGGTGCGTGGAGGCCTCGTAGTGCACGGTGATCATATCGGCACCGGCATCGGCATACCAATCGACTGTCTCGTCGGGATTCGACACCATCAGGTGCGCGTCGACCGGCACGTCAGTTGAGCGCTTGACGGCCTTGAGGATATCAACGCCAAAGGTGAGGTTGCCGGTAAAGTGACCGTCCATGACGTCGAAGTGCACAAAGTCGGCGCCGGCGATCTTGTCGAGTTCGCCCTTGAGGTTGGCCATATCGGCCGAAAGGACAGACGGAGCGATTTTGATGGAACCCATGGTAGTAGCCTTTCTGCGCTAGTCGGTGAGTCCGTAGAACTCTTGAGAGGGGACGCGGTCGGTAAGAATCTCGAGCGCCCTGTCCAAAGTAACACCGTTGTAGAGCGTTTGCTCCACGGCAAAGGTGAGCGGAATGTCTACGCCCAGTGAACGGGCGAGCTCGCTGACGCTGCGGGCCGCGACGGCGCCCTCGACCACCATATGCGTGCGCGTCTGGTACTCGTCGAGCGACACGCCGTGGGCAAACTCGTAGCCAAAGGTGCGGTTGCGCGAATGCTCCGAGGTACAGGTGGCGATGAGGTCGCCCATGCCGGCAAGGCCCATGCAAGTCATGGCCTGCCCGCCGCGGGCATGCACCAGTCGGCTGATCTCGGCCAGACCGCGCGTCATGATAAGGGCGAGCGTGTTGTCGCCCGCGCCGGTGCCGGCGGAGATGCCGCACACGATGGCGATGACGTTTTTCATGGCGCCGCATACCTCGACGCCGGTCATGTCCTGCGAAAGGTAGATGCGGAAGGCCGTGGATAGGAGCAGGTCCTTAAAGGTCTCCCCTATCTGCGGGTCTTCGCTGGCGATGACGGCGGCAGAAAGTCCGCCGCGGCAGATCTCCTCGGCATGGTTGGGTCCCGAGAGCGCCGCCACGCGCCGATCGTTGCCGATCTCGCTGGCGATGACCTCGCTCATGAGCAGGCCGGACTCGGGCTCGATGCCCTTGGTGAGGCAGAGCACCGGGGTGTCGGCGGCGATGAAGGGTGCTGCCTGATGGCATACGCTGCGCAGGTGCGTGGAGGGCACGGCAAAGATGACGGCCTCGGCGCCGTCGAGCGCCTGCGTCAGGTCCGTCGTGGCGACGACGTTGCCGGGCAGCTCGTAGTCCACCAGATAACGGGGGTTACGGTGCTCGCCATTGATGCCGGCGGCCGTCTGCTCGCTATGGGCCCACATTATCACGCGCTCGGCTCGCGCGGCGGCAAGGCCGGCGACGGCGGTTCCCCAGGAGCCGGAGCCAATCAGCGCAACATTCATGACTCTCTCCTACTTATCGTCGGGCTCGGTGACGCGCTTGGTAAACGAGAGCTTGGACTCCTTGCCCGTCATGAGCTTTTTGATGTTCGCACGATGGGCCCACACCACGGTGATGCCGATCAGCGCCATGCAAAATTTGAGACCCAGGCTGCTGTACGGAAAGACCGCGCAGACAGCGATGGGAAGACCGATGGCCGCGGCAAGCGAGCCCACCGACACAAACTTGGTGATGGCGACGGCCACGATAAACATGCCCAGCAGCGAAAGTCCGATGGGCCAGTACCATGCGAGGATTACGCCCAGACCGACCGCGATGCCCTTGCCGCCGTGGAAGCTAAGGTACGGCGAGAAGATGTGGCCCCACACCGCTGCCAGGCAGATGACGCCGAGCATCCAGTCGCCGGGGGCTCCAGGCGCCATGATATTCGGCGGAAAACCATAGCCTAGATCGGCGATAAGCGGACGCGCGATAATGACGCAGATGGCGCCCTTCAGGCAGTCGAGCAGCAGCGTGAGCGCGGCCACCTTGGGGCCGGCTACGCGCAGGGCGTTGGTGGTGCCGATGTTGCCGGAGCCCGCCTTGCGAATGTCCGTGTGGTTAAACACACGGCCCAGGATCAGGCCAAACGGAATCGCTCCGATAAAGAACGAGACCACGGCGCAGATGGCGGTCAGCAGAATCGGATTATGCATCCTTTTGCTCCTTCTTCCTAAAGAAGAGTCGAATGGGCGTGCCGGAAAAATCGAAGGTCGAGCGCATGCGGTTCTCCACGTAGCGCTGGTAGGTGTCGTTGACCAGGTCGCTGTGGTTGACGAAGAACGTAAACGTCGGCGGGTTGACGCCCGTCTGGGTCACGTAGTGCATGCGCAGGCGGCGCTTGCCGTCCACCACGGTGTGGCCAAACTCGCGCAGGTCGGTGAGGAACGTGTTGAGGCGCGAGGTGGTGATCTTTTGCGAGCGCGTCTTTTCGGCGGCATCGACCATCGCCCAGATCTTCTCGACGCTGCGGCCGGTGAGGGCCGAGATGCGCAGGTACTGGGCCCAGGGAGCCATGACGCCCAGACGGCGGTCGACGGTCTCCATGCAGGCCTCGCGCTTACGGTCGTCGTCGAGCAGGTCCCATTTGTTGAGCAGCACCACAATGGCGCAGCCGCGCTCGATGGCCAAGCCCATGACCTTCTGGTCCTGCTCGGTGACGCCCACGGAGGCGTCGACGACGAGCAGCGCCACGTCGGCGCGGTCGATGGCGCGCAGGCCGCGGACCATGGAGTAGTACTCGATGTTCTCGTACACGGTGCTCTTCTTGCGAATGCCCGCGGTGTCGACCATGCGGTAGTGCTTGCCGTCGCGCTCGACGACGGTGTCGATGGCATCGCGCGTCGTGCCGGCGATGTTGGACACGATGGAGCGGTCCGCGCCCAGGATGCGGTTGAACAGCGAGGACTTACCGGCGTTGGGGCGGCCGATGATGGCAACGTTCAGCGCGTCGGGGAACTCATCGGCGACCTCGTCCTCCTCCTCGGGCAACAGGGCCACGATGTCGTCGAGCAGGTCGCCCGTGCCATGGCCGTGCAGGGCCGAGAGCGGCGTGGGCTCACCGATGCCGAGCGAATAGAACTCCCAGATGTTGTCGTTTTCGCGGTCGGGGTTGTCGAGCTTGTTCACCAGCAGAAAGACCGGCTTGTCGCAGCGCTTGAGCATGCGGGCGACCGACTCGTCCTCCTCGGTGACGCCGGTGCGGCCATCGACCACAAATAGGATGACGGCTGCTTCCTCGGCGGCAGCAAGGGCCTGGTCGCGGATGGACGTGGCAAAGACGTCGTCGCTCTTGAGCGGCTCGATGCCGCCCGTGTCGACGATGGTGAACTCGCGGCCGTTCCAATCGGCCGTGTGATACGAGCGGTCGCGCGTGACGCCGCGGGACTCATGGACGATGGCGTCCGAGGTCTGGGCCAGGCGGTTGACGAGCGTGGACTTGCCCACGTTGGGGCGTCCGACGACGGCGACGATAGGTTTCATCTGCTCTCCTTTAATGGGTAGGGTCAGCGGGAATAGTTGAATCGGCGGGCGTTGTGCCAAGGATGTGCTCCAGGGTATCGAGCAGCTCATGCGGCATGGTCGATACCACATGAACCTCAGCGCCGCGACCGGTAAGGCGTGCGAGTAATTCGTCACGATGATACTCGTCAAGGGTCATACCGTCGGCGTTGAACATGAGCTTAGGCACAAAGAGCATAACCCCCGACAGGTCCTGCGGCAGCTGCTCCAAGATGTCGCAGGCGACGATGAGGCCGGTCACGTCCACGTTGCCGCCAAAGTAGCGGTTTTTGATGGCCGTGACGGTACCGGCAAGGCCCTGCGGCGATTCCACAAAACGCGCCACCGTATCGCGCGCGCTGGCGCCCGAGAGGCACAGCAGGCGCTGGCCTTGGGTGGCGATTGCCTCGCGAACGCGGCGCAGGCGCTCGGCATCGGCGGCGAGCACGTTGTCGGTCTCGTCCAGATAGGAGCGGATCATGCCGATACCGTCGTAGTACTGCGGGTAGCCGTCGTAAAAGTCTGCCTCGGGAGGATCGATGCCGGCGTCCAGATAGAACTCGTCGCTCATCTGGAAGGTGTGGCGGCCAAAGCGCTCGAAGGCACGGTCCTGGAAAGGCCGGATCATGGCGATAGTCTCGCGCGCCAGCTCGGGCTTGTCGCTGTAGGACCAGCTAAAACGGTTCTGATGCTTGGTAAAACCGAGCGGCACAATGCCCAGGCTCGTGATTTGCTCGTGCTCCTCGCAAAAGCGCAGGGTCTTTTCCAGCTCCTCGCCGTCGTTCATACCGGGACACAGCACAATCTGGGCGTGGATCTCGATGCCGGCGGCCATGATGGTCTCGAGTACGTCCATGCCGCGTTGGGCGTTGCGGCCCATCATGCGGCGGCGGACGTCGGGGCTTACGGCATGGACCGACACGTTCATGGGGCTCATGTTGCGTTGGATGACGTTTTGCACGTCCTCGTCGGTGAGGTTGGTCAGCGTGACGAAGTTGCCCTGCAAAAAGCTTAGGCGGTAGTCATCATCGCGGATGTAGAGCGTGGAGCGTCCGCCCTTGGGCAGCATGGTCATAAAGCAGAACACGCAGGCGTTTACGCAGGTGCGCATGCCGTCGAAGATGGGGCCATCGAACTCCAGACCCCAGTCCTCGCCGGGAAAGCGATCGAGTTCCACGGGGGTGACGGTGCCGTCGCGCGGATCAAATACCTCCAGCTCGACAGTATCGTCATCTGCCTCCCAGAGCCACACGATCATATCGGTCAGCTGCTCGCCGTTGACCGTGAGCACGAGCATGCCCGGCTCGATACCCACATCCCATGCGGGCGATTCGGGACGCACGCTCTTTACAAGCGCGCCCTCACCCGGCTCGGGGTCGCGGCTGCGCCCGTAATCGGCCACCTCGGCGGCGTATGCGGGTACGGTCTGGTCCATGATTAGCGGCAAAGCTCCTTGATGCGCTCGACGGCGCGCTCGATGTGTTCTTGCGGGGTGGAGGCTCCGGCGGTGATGCCGATGTGGCGTGCGTTGGCAAACCATGCCGCCTCGATCTCGGATGCCTCCTCTATGTGATGTGTGCGCTCGCAGACATCGGCGCAAATCTGCGCCAGGCGGCGGGTGTTGCCCGAGTTCTTGCCGCCCACCACGACCATACAGTCGCAGCGGTTGGCAAGTGCGGCTGCTGCCTGCTGTCGCTCGCTTGTGGCGGCGCAGATGGTGTTGATCACGCGCAGCTCCTGCACGCGCGGGGTGATGGAGGCCACGACTTCGGCCAAGTTCTGCGCGGTCTGGGTGGTCTGCACGACGAGGCCTACCTTGCCCTTGAGCGGCAGCGCGTCCGCATCGGCAGCGCAGCTCACGACCTGCGCGTCATCGCCGGCGTGGCCCAGGATGCCCTCCACCTCGGGATGGCCCGGCTCGCCCACGACGAGCACGCGATAACCCTCACGTACCAGGCGCTCGGCGGCCACGTGGACCTTCTTGACGTAGGGGCAGGTGGCATCGACCACGTCGAGGCCGCGCTCGCGAGCGGCCTCAATCACCTGCGGCACCACGCCGTGAGCTCGAATGATCACGGTGCCCGATACGGCATCGTCCAGGGTTTCGGCCAGACCGACGCCTGCCTCGGCAAGCTCGCGCACCACGATGGGGTTATGGATGAGCGGGCCCAGGGTGTGGACCTGAGCGGTATCCCCCACCTGCGGGGCGGCCGCCAGGGCCATATCGAGCGCGCGCTGCACGCCGTAGCAGGTGCCGGCGTGGGCGGCGATTTCGATGGTGGGGGCGTCGACCTTTCCGGCCACAGCCTTGGCAGTGTTCATGACTTCCTCGCTCATGGCTAGAACCTACCCGGGTGCTCGGCGCACAGGTCATCGCGCATGGCGTAGACACGATTCATGGCCTCGGACTCAAACCATGCCAGGCGCTCCTTGCGCTTGAGCTCGGCCGGTGCATCGGAAAGCGAGATGGCCTTGCCGGCACGGATCCAGCACTTTTTGGGGCGCATGAGCTTTTTGCCTTTGGGCGTGATGTCGGACCAGCCGCAAATGGCGAGTGGGTTGACGGGCGCCTTGCCCATCTGGGCGATGAGCGCAAAGCCGCCGTGGACCTCGGGTTTGATCTCGCGCGAGCGAATGCGCGTGCCCTCGGGGAAGATCAGGACGTCCTCGCCGCGTTGCAGCGCATGCTGGGCGGCACGCAGGCACTTCATGTCGGCGGTGCCGCGCTCGACGGGAATGCCGCCCACGCGGCTAAAGGCCCAGCGTACGATCTTGCTCTTAGCAAACTCGGATTTAAAGATGGGGCGAATGCGGCGTCCGCCAAAGAACAGCGCCGTCTCTACAGCTAGGAGCTCGGCCATCGAGGTGTGGTTGCAAATGACCACGCTGCCGCGGCCTTCCTGGCGCTCAAACAGCAGGTCGGCGTCCTCGACCTTCCAGCGCCACATGAGCTTGGAGAAGACCCACAGGATGCCCATGACCACGGCGACGGTGCCGCGGATGAGCGCCGGGAACTCGGCGTAGGGGGCGTTGTAGTAATCCTCGGGCGTCTGCTTAAACAGGCGCATGGGCTACCTCCTTTGGTTGATGAGGTCCTCGATGATCGAGACGACCTCGTCGATGGTGTGAGCGGTGGAGTCGACGTGCACCGCGTCCTCGGCGGGAACGAGCGGCGCGACCTCGCGGCTGCTGTCGAGCTTATCGCGCTGCTTGAGGGCGTCGAGGGTCTCGTCGACCTCGGCCTCGAGCTGCTCTTCGGTGAGCGCCTGGGCGTCGTTTTGGTGGCGCCGCAGCACACGGCGACGGGCGCGCTCGCGCGGGTCTGCGGGCAGAAAGCCCTTGACCTGCCCGTTGGGGAACACGACGGTGCCGATGTCGCGACCCTCGGCCACGATATCGCGGTCCTCGGCAGCGCGGCGCTGGTGAATGAGCATGGCGGCGCGCACGCCCGGGTAGGCCGAGACCTTGGATACGTTGGCGTCGACCTGCGGGGTGCGGATGGCTGCCGAGGCGTCCTTGCCGTCGATGGTCAGACGCGTATCCTCGCCGGTGCCGTTGGTAAAGCGAATCTCGATCTGCTCGGCGAGGGCGTCGATGGCCGCCTCGTTGTCCAGGTCGATGCCGCGGTCGAGCGCGGCGAAGGTGACGGCGCGATACATTGCGCCCGTGTCGAGCTTGTTAAAGCCCAGCTGGCGGGCGATCTCCTTGGCGATAGTGGACTTGCCGGAACCGGCGGGGCCGTCGATGGCGACGATCATGCAATGCTTCCTTTCGGTGGTTGACGTGCTGGTATGGGACGCGGGCGCTGTTACTTGGCGGATTGCCTAGCCCGTGTAGCGCTCGCGGTAGGTGTTGCGCTTGGGCGCGGAGCCGTGACTGCCGTGGTGACGCGTGCGGGTCGCGGCCGTGTCCTGGGGCTTACCACTGCCGCGCTTGAAGCTGGCCTGCTTGGGTGGGATACCGCCGGCCTTGAGGATCTGCACCTCGCGGTCGGTGAGCTCGCGCCACGAGCCCTTGGCCACGTCCTTGAGCTCCAGGCCGGCAAAGTTGCAGCGATGCAGGCGAATTACCGGGTGGTGGATCTTGCTCAGCATGCGCTTGACCTGGTTCTTGCGGCCCTCGCGGATGATGACCTCAACGGCGGTGGTCCCGGGCTTAACGCCTTGTGGGGCCACAGCCTCGGCTTCGCGCGCGTTGATGACACGGCAGATTGCCGGCTGGCACAGGCCGTCATCGAGCTCGATGCCGCGACGGAGCGGTTCCAAGTCGCGATCGGTCAGGTGGCCGTCCACGAGCGCCTGATAGGTCTTGTAGACGTGCTTGCTGGGGTGCAGCAGGTCCTGGGACAGGTCGCCGTCGGTGGTAAAGAGCAAAAGGCCCGTAGTGTCGCGGTCCAGGCGACCCACCGGGAAGAGCCCTGGAAAGCGGTCACGCGGAACCAGGTCGGCCACGCAAGGGCGCTCCTGTGGATCGCTCATGGTGGTGAGGTAGCCGGTCGGCTTGTAGAGCATCAGGTACACGGCGCCCTGGTTGAGCTTGACGGGCATGCCGTCGACCTCGATATGGTCGCGGTCCACCTCGACCTTGGTACCCAGCTCGGTTGCGACCTGGCCGTTGACGGTCACGCGGCCTGCGGTCATCAGGTCCTCCGAGCCGCGGCGGCTCGCAACGCCCGCGCGCGCCAAAAAGCGCTGCAGGCGCATGGTGTGCGGGTAGACGGGCTGGGCGTCGCCTGTGGGCGAAGTTGCGCCCGCAGCGCGTGCGGTGCGCGTTTCCTCTGCTTCGTTAGTCCTCGTCATGCATGTCCTCCGAGGTATCGCCGGTGGGCAGAAGCCCTGCGTCGTCGGCGTCCTCAACATCGGTATCGATCAGTTCGCGCTCTTCGTCCAGGTCCTCGGCCTGCTCCTCGAGCGTTGACTGAATGCTGCGGCCGCTCAGGCGCTCGCGGATAAACTGGCGCGACTGCTCGTCGGGAGCAAACTGCTCCAGATCAGGCAGATCGTGGGTGGAGCGCAGGCCGAACTTTTCCAAGAAGGCGTTGGTCGTGCCGTAGATGATGGCCTGACCGCGCTCGGGGTCGCGACCGAGCTCGCGCACCAGGCCCTTATCCACGAGCGACGCGATGACGCCGTCGGAGTTGACGCCGCGGATGCCCTTGACCACCTCGCGCGTGACGGGCTGGTGGTAAGCGATGACGGCCAAGGTATCGAGCGCCGCCTGCGACAGCTTTTGCGTGTCCCAGCTCAGCACATAGGCCTCGACCACATCGTGGTAGGCGGGGTGCGTAAACAGGCGCCAGCCACCGGCAACCTCGCGCAGCTGAAAGCCGCGGTTGGCCTCTTCATACTCAACTTTGAGCTCGGCCAAAAGCGACGCGCACTCGCCCGGGGCGATATCCAGCGCACCTGCCAGCGCGGGTGCGCTCACGGGGTCGCTCGACACCAGCAGCAGCGCCTCGAGGGCGCCTTTGAGGCTGTTTGCCTCCAGCGTGGAAAGGGTTGACATGGTTGGTCGCTCCTATTCGGTGAGCTCGGGGCCCTCGCCGGGCACGTATGCCTCGGCGCCCTCGACGCGGTTGATTTGAATGGTTCCGAAGATTTCGTCCTGGCTCAGCGTAAGCGAGCCGCGCTTGGCGAGCTCGAGCATGGCCAGGAAGGTGACGACGAGCTGTTCGGTGGTGGCGTCGCTGTCCAAGAGCTCGCGGAAGGTGCAGGTTTGATGCGCCATGGTAAAGCGGTCGACCGAGGCCACCGTCAAGTCGAGCGGCACGCGATGCGGTGCCACGTGCTCAGCCTCCAGCAGGAAGGTCTGGCGCTTGCCGTCCAGGTCGGCGCAGATGACGGCGAGGCCACGCAGGGTAATGCCGGCCAGGTAGTCGGGCATAAGGCCTAAGAACTCGGGGTCGGGGCCGGCCACGCGAGGATGCATGCGGCTCTCGGCCTGCATACGCGCGCCAAGGGCTGCCGCCGCGCCCTTAAACTGCTTGTAGGCAATCAGGCGCTGGATCAGGACCTCACGCAGGGCGTCGCCGTCGAGCGCGCTAAGCTCCTCGAGCTCATCGTCGTCCTCGTCATCGTCGACGGTTTTGCTTGGGGCCTCCTGGGGCACCAGCGAGGCAGCCTTGATGTCCAAAAGGGTTGCCGCGACCAGCAAAAAGTCGCTCGCCACGTCCAAGTCCAGTGCCTCAATGCGCTCGGCCTCGGCAAGGTATTGCTCGGCCACCTCGCTGATCGAGATGGCGCCGATATCAACTTTTTGGCGGGTTACCAGCTGCAGCAGCAGGTCGAACGGTCCGTTGTAGACCTGTGTCGACACGCGATACGACATCTTCGACCTCCTTTGACGGCGCCTTCGCGGCGCGGTTTGGGTGCATGTTGCGACCGTTTTGCACGGTCGACCTGTAAGTTTACCTTAGATGCCGGCGATTGCGAAGTTAAGCAGCCACTCGGCCAGCGGATACACGGTAACGTCGAAATACCGGCCGATCACGTCGATGCCGGTCCACATGGGCAGCAGGTACAGCACCAGGATGAGGATGGGCATGGCGTATTGCTGCAGGCGGTAGTAGTTAGCGAGCGCCTTGCCCTTGAGGAACGGCACAATGATCGATGAGCCGTCAAGCGGCGGGATCGGAATGAGGTTAAAGAACGCGAGCGACAGGTTGACCACGATAACCGTGGCGCCGAAATTCATGATTTGGGACGCCACGGCAAAGGACATGCTGGCGTAGAGGTTGCCGTATGCCGCGTGCGTAAGGGCGGCTGCGAGACACGCGAGCGCGATGTTTGATGCGGGGCCGGCTACGCTCACCAGGACCTCGTCGCGTTTGGGGTGCTTGAGGTTGTTGAGGTAGACGGGCACGGGCTTGGCAAAGGCGAACACCGGGCCGCCGGCGGCGAGCATCAGCAGCGGCAGGAGAATGGTGCCGAACGGGTCGATGTGGTTAAGCGGGTTGAGCGAGACGCGGCCGCGCGAACGGGCCGTCTTGTCGCCGAGTGCCCAGGCCGCGGCGGCGTGCGCACTCTCGTGGATGACGATGCCAACGATGACGGCGACAGCGCTCGCGAGCAGGTTCATAAAGTAGCTGCTGGACATGTCGACCCCCTAGCGGACGCGGCGCGAGGCACGCGTGAGCAGGTAGTCGGCCACAAACAGGATGACGGCGACGATGGCGTAATCCAGACGGAACACGCCGCCAAAAGGCGATGTGATGACGCCGTAGCCGGCGATGGCACCCGGCAGCGCGCGAGAAAGCTCAACGACAAAGCCCACGATCTGCAGCTTGGCAGTGAGGCCGCTAAAGCACAGCAGCACGGTCATCGCGCTCATAAAGATGCCGCAGATGCGACAAGCGATGGCGATGATGCTCATCGCCACGGCAGCGGCCTTACGAGAGTTCACGCGTGGTCTCCTCTTCGATCTGGGTGGAAAGCTCCAGCCATTCGTCCTCGAGCTTGGGCAGCTCTTGCTTAAGGCCGTTATATTCCCCCAGCGCGGCGTTGAACTTGTCCTGATCGGCATAAAGCTCTTCGCTTGCCATCAATTCCATAAGCTCGTCATAGCGGGCGCGTTTTTTGTCGAGCTCCGTCTCGATCTTCTTGAGCTGGTTGCGCACGCCCTTGAGCTTTTTGTTGAGAGCGGCACGGGCCTGGGCCTCGGCACGCTTTTGCTCCTTGGTCTTTTTGCCCTCGGCCGGCTTGGGTGCCGCGGCGGGGGTGTCGGCCTGGGCGGCGTTGGCGGGTTTAGCGCTCTTGCCTGCGACGGGTGCGCTCCCTCCTGCCGCCTCGGCAGCGGCGCGGGCAGCGAGGTCCTCGCGTTTGTAGAGGTAGTAGTCGTAGTCGCCGTCGTAGACCGTGACCTTGCCGTCGCGGATGTCGATGATGCGGTTGGCCACGGCACGTACCAGGTGCTCGTCGTGGCTGATCAGCACGATGGTGCCGGGGAAGTTTTGCAGGGCGTTCTCGAGCATGTCCACCGAGTCGATGTCCAAGTGGTTGGTGGGCTCGTCCAGGCACAGGAGCGCCTCGGGGGCCACGAGCATCTTGGCGAGCGCCAGACGCGCCTTTTCGCCGCCGGAGAGGACGCGGACCTGCTTCTCGATTGCGTCGTTGTCGCTAAACAGGAAGGCGCCCAGCAGGCTGCGCTGCTGTGGCACAGTCCACTTGGGCGTGACGGTGTCGATTTCTTGCAGGACGGTGTTGGACTCGGTCATGCCCTCGAGCGCGTGCTGGGCATAGTAGGCCACGCCCACGTTGGTGCCCAGGTCGCGCGTGCCGGTGGTGGGCGGCTCTAGGCCGGCGAGGATCTTCATGAGGGTGGACTTGCCGGCGCCGTTGGGGCCGACGAGCGCCACATGCTCGCCGCGGTAGAGCTTGAGGTCGATACCGCTGTAGATGTGCTTGTTGCCGTAGGACTTGGACACGCCCTCTAGGCCCACGACCATGTCGCCCGAGCGTGGCGGGTCGGGGAACTTAAAGTCGATGTGCTTGTGGCCCTCGGGCAGGATGACGAGCTCCTTTTTGATCTGCTCGATCTTGCGGATGCGCTCCTGCGCCTGGGCGGCCTTGGTGGGCTTGTAGCGGAACTTGTCGACGAAGACCTGCATATGGGCGATGTCGCGCTCCTGGGCGGCACGCTTGGCGCGCATCTGCTCCAGGTTGTCCTCGCGCTGCTTGAGGTAGCTGCTGTAGTTGCCGGTGTAGGTGGTCACGCGGCGGTTCTCGAGCGCGGCGACGTGGTCGACGCAGGCGTCCATGAAGGCGCGGTCGTGGCTGACGATGAGAACGGCGCCGTCGTAATTGGCGATAAAGCCGCGCAGCCACTGGACGCTCTCGAGGTCCAGGTGGTTAGTGGGCTCGTCGAGCAGCAGCAGGTCGGGGTGGCGCAGGAAAAGCTTTGCCAGCGCGATGCGCATCTGCCAGCCGCCGGAGAACTCGGAGCACGGGCGCTCAAAGTCGGTGACCTTGAAGCCGAGACCGGACAGGATCTTGCGGGCGTTGCTCTCGAGTTCATAGCCGCCCAGGTGCTCAAAGCGGTCCTGGACCTGGCCGTACTCGTTCAGGAGTGCGTCGACGTCCTTGCCCTGCTCGGAGAGCTCGGTGATCTGGGCCTGCAGCTCGTTGGCGCGCTTGCCCATGCGGCGGATTTCCTTGGCGGCGGCCATGACCTCGGCGAGGATGGTGGTGTCCTTTTGCTCCAGGTTGGTTTCCTGCTCTAGGTAGCCCACCTGGCAGTCCTTGGCGTACTGGACCTGGCCGGCGTCGGGGCTGTCGATGCCCATGATGATCTTGAGCATGGTGGTTTTGCCGGCGCCGTTGGGTCCCACGAGCGCAAAGCGCTCGCCGGGGTTGATCTGGAAGGACGCGCCGCTAAAGAGGACGCGCGCGCCGAAGCTTTTTTCGATCTTGTCGACCAGGAGGATCATGGTGCCGCCTTTGACCTTGTGTGCCTATATGAAAAAAGGCCCCAACTTGCGTTGGAGCCTCATTCAATGCTCGGGTGGAGACGAGGGGGATCGAACCCCTGACCTCTTGACTGCCAGTCAAGCGCTCTCCCAGCTGAGCTACGCCCCCGTGCGAAGAAGTACTATACGGGAACTCGGACGGCGATGCAAGGACAATTTCGGAAAAACTTTCGTGATCGCCGGCACACACGGGACCGCGCCAGCCCGCGGGGCGCCTGGCCCCGCACGGTCCGTACGCCGGCCGACTTGGCACGCGGAACACGACCCGCCCCGTGCAACAGGATTTTCCGTGCACCGCCAGTCCCATTATCGGGTCTGACTGCGAAGTGCCCCTCCCCTGCGCTTCAGAACCATGCCGGTTTACTACGATGAATCAGGAATGTTCGACCACGCACGCCTTTTCGCGTAACCGGCGGGCTCCCTACCTTCGGTTTTACAAACGGAGAACACGCGGTGCTTGGGAGTCGCCGATCCGTCGTAGTAAACCGGCATGATTCTGAAATGACATCAGGTTGATTTCACGCATAAATATGTTGGAGCCCTGAAATATAGGCTTTAACTTTTTCTAAAACACGTCTTTTCCGCGATGCGCCTAGATTAGCTGTTGTTTAGCATCGGATTTGATCTTGCGTTGTGCGACTTGCTCGCGCATGGTAGTATTTCACGACGTGAAGCGAAGAAATTTGGCCTGAGTTGCCTTTGTTAGAATTGCATTCACCGTTCATAAGGGCTCTTGGCGCAACGGTTAGCGCAGGGGACTCATAATCCCTGGGTTCTGGGTTCGAATCCCGGAGGGCCCACCAGAGTATTTCGAGGCCGGGCATTACGCCCGGCCTCTTTGTTATTGGGCTGCAGACTAGCTTTGTCATTCAGAGACGTAAAGTTATCAACATTCATATTCGTAATTAACAATGGGCATGTCGCCAAGATGCTACTCAGCCAATACATGGCTTAAATCAATAGATATGAAAAAAGGCCCCAACTTGCGTTGGAGCCTCATTCAATGCTCGGGTGGAGACGAGGGGGATCGAACCCCTGACCTCTTGACTGCCAGTCAAGCGCTCTCCCAGCTGAGCTACGCCCCCGTGCGAAGAAGTACTATACGGGAACTCGGACGGCGATGCAAGGACAATTTTGGGAAATATTTTGCGGCGCGTGGAACGGGCGCGGGGCCAAAGAGACACGCGATGCCCGACATAGCCCGCGGGGCGAGCCCCGTGGGCGGCGGCAAGCCCGCCGCCTTCCTTTGCAGGGCTCGGCATGTCACCCCAGGTGCCGCCGGCCAGACCAAAGCGATCCGCGGTACTTCCGGGGCCCGAGCCCTTCCGCACGTCTTCGGGCCAATTTACGGAACCGAGCGTAGCTCGCCCCAGCTGGTCGCTTTATAAACAGATCGGTTTACTACGATGATTCCCGGATTTCCGACCTCACATCTAATTTCGCAAAACGGGCAGGCAATCTACCTGCGGTTTTACGGGCGTCGAAGTCAGTGTGTTCAGCCACCCTCAATCCAACGTAGTAAACCGGCGTGGTTGTAAAATGACACTTAATTACTGGCAGCATATAAAGCATTAAAATGCTCACTTGGACATTATTGCTTTCCAATAGAAAGCCAATTGCACAGAACGTTGGCCCGCAATCTGGTCTCAGCGCATTTCATCGCCTCGGTTTTTGGCTTGTAGCGCAACTCTAATCGCTCACACACACTGTGAATGATGGCATCAAGCTGATCGTGATCATTGAGCATGTCATGGGTTACAAGAAATACGTCGTATCCCATGCTTTGCAATGCTGTCATTCGGGTGGCATCGTGGTCAAGCACGGCGCCCGATCCATGGATAACCTCTCCTTGAAGTTCGATAATCACAGCCTTCATTGTTATTGGGTTTACGATGACGATATCGCCGTAACAGATTTTCTGACCTGCGATTTTCCGAGCTGAATTCGACAGCGGTGTTAAGTCGTTGACGAATATGTTTTTAAACTCCGCTCCGCCGGCACGCCTCGGATGACTCAGCAACATGATTCCAGCAACTTCTAGCGGGGATGCAGCGATACCCATTACCTGCCGTGCGGCTTCGTAGAATTGCTTTCCCCACATCTCGTTTTTAACCTTCGCTGCAAATCTATGCAGTTCTTCTATTTCAATAAGAGGCTTTCTCATCCAGAGCGATGTGCCCTTTCCGCTAGCTTTATTTCCGGATCCGTCATCCTGCTGCCCACTTTGATCATTCTCGCTGTCCTTCTGGTGCGCCCGAGCATAGACTCGCTTCCATGGGACCTCGTCTTGGGTTTCGTCTAGTTCAAACAGACTTTCTATGGTGTACTGCTCTTCTTTTGATTTTGCCTGCTCAAGTGCCATATCGACCGCGGGCGATGGTTTAAAAATCGAGAACCATCCGCAGAACTCGTACATAGCAAGAACTAGATCGCATGAAGACACGCTTCGAGTCATGGTGAATAGCGTATTAAGAGGGTCAGTGACGCTAAAGCCCATACCCGTTTCGATGGAAACCTTCTCTGTATAGGCGCTGTTCCATCGGATGGTCCGTCTAGTCTCGGAATGCAGGTTGCTTCGTGTTGATGCTGCTGTGATGACTGGCGTCTTGAGGACGTCGGTTACGAAAGGGGCTTGGGACAGAGCTCGCCAGCCGTCTTCGGCGTTAGGTAGGCGCGGGTAGAGGTCGCGCACCTGCGGTGGGCAGCGCCAGTAGCGGAATGCTGTGTTTGCGCAGACGATTTCGTCCATTTGTGCCTCCCCTGGTATCGGCCGTTGATCGTGCGGATTGCGGGCATGGCCGATTATCTACCGGGACATCATGCGGGTAAGTACCGGAAGCAAACCAAAAGCTTGACGAGTTCCGCCGAAAAACCCTCGTGAGATAGATATCCGCTGGAAGGCGCTCTGGGCATGTGGTCCCTGTCTTCACATTTGCGCTCGGTTCACATGGGGAATTCAATGAAAATACGCATGCGTTTTATACAAAACGGGCAATGGCGTCAGCAAAAAGGATGCGATAAAAAATGGCGCCATAGACGACTACGATTTGTTTTTGGTGTCAGTTTTGGTGTCACCCTTGGTGTCAAAAAGGAAAAGGCCAGAGGCTTAACACCTCTGACCTGTGCTTTTGATGGTGGGCGATACAAGATTCGAACTTGTGACCCCATCCGTGTGAAGGATATGCTCTACCCCTGAGCCAATCGCCCGTCGCCTTTCGGCAAAAGAGATACTATCATAGCCGCGCGTGGTTTACCAAGAACTTTTTGCCCCCGATTTTAAAATCGTTGACGTAATCGTGGGCGCAGACCTCGTCACCGCAATCAGGGCAGCCGACAAACCAGCAGCTAAACCACCCTTTATCGCTTGATCCACGAGGTCTCGGGGCGGCAGATAAGTCGCGCGTTGTTGTAGGCCATGTCGAGCGTGAGACAGGTACGCGCGGCGTAAAAGCCGTCCTCGCGCTGGATAGTCAGCGCCAGCTCGGGCTTGTCGCCGGTTAGGCACAGCGGCAGCAGCAGCTGGATCCGGCCGCCATAGAACTGCGGCACCGCGAGCGTGTAGTTGGCTGCGGCGCGGCGGGCGGCCTCGACGACGGCGCCCTCAAAGGCGCGGCGCAGCAGCAGCGAGTTGTCCTCCCCCATCAGGCTGGCGGGGATGCGCGTCAGGTTTTCCTCGTCGCCCAAAATGTGGTCGATGTTGGAACGGATGGGCAGGCGGTAGTCAAAGACGAGCTCGGAGGGGTCCTCGGCAAAGCGCACGCGGCACGGCAGGTACTCAAACGAGACCAGCATGGGGTCGCTCTCCTTAAAGAAGCCCTTCAAAAATCAGCGCTGGCGTGCGTCGGGCTTGGTGTTGGGCTCAAACAGACCGTAGATGGTCTCGTAACGGCGTGTATACAGGCCGGTGTTAAACAGGCAGCGGTCGTCATCGAACACCAGCGGCAGGTTGGACGGTGCGGTCTGGTCCACGTCGCGCTCGGTCAAAAACACCGCGCGGCTAAACGAAAACGACAGGTAGTTTTTGAGGATGCGGTTGCTGGGACCCCAGTCCTCGGGATCGGCGAGGTCGACCAGGCGGTCGTAACAGGGCTCGGGGCAAAACGCAAAGTCGTAGACATTGCTGCACAGGGTGCTGGGGATTTCCATATGGTGTCCAATCCATTCAATAACTGGCGTGCGGATGCTTAGATTCTATACGCGCGAGGGGTCGCCCGAGCCTACAACACAACCGCGGCGCAGCTCTTCGGCTAGCTCGCTGGTCGTGCGGCGACTGGAAACGAGGTCCTGGATCCAGGCATAGTATTGATTGTCTTTGGGCTCGGGGCCATCGGACAGCACGACCGGAGTGCCGGCGAACCTTAAGACGGACAACGCAAAGACAAGGCTGGTGCGTTTGTTGCCGTTCTCAAAGATGTGGTCCTTGACCATGTGCTCGGCCACGTAGGCGACCTGGTCAAAGATGTCTGCGAAGCGATCGGCCGGCGATTGGCCGAATATCGTACAGAATGAACCTGCAAGTACGGACTCGACGCGTCCAAGCTCAAGTGCGGCACGGTCGCCCGCGGCGTCGGTCGTATAGCAGCGCCCGACGGCCATCAGCGTGCTGTGTAGACGCATCACGGCCGCGGCCATAGCTTCGAGCGAACCGGCATCGTCGAGCACGAGCGGTGCGAACGGATGTGCCCGGCGCGGCGCGACCGTCGTCATGAGTTCTCCAAGAGCCTGAGCGCGTTGGGCATGCCCGCAATGGTTAGCCGAACAGCTTCGTCGATTAACGTGGCCCCGTCGCGCAAAATCAGTGATGCTGAATTTGCCACGTGCGCAGTTGAATGATCTTCTTGAGCAACGCAATCAGCGCCGTCATCTTGTTGAACATTGCTCCAAAGCATGTCTGCCTCCTTTATAGCTCTATGGATGGAATAGCCCGCGAGTCGTACTCCAGGGCAACCGGTTTCCAGACGAGGTCTTCGATGGCGCAGTTTAGGGCATTTGCAAGCGCCAATGCCGAGGAGACCGAGGCGCGGCGTAGGTCGAGCTGGTTTTGCTCGTAGAGTTGTATAGCGCGAAGTTTAACCCCCGATTGGGCGGCGAGCTGTTTTTGCGTTAGGCCGGCCGCCTTTCGTGCCGCTTTGAGGCCCTTTTTGTCTGCCTGGGCATCGTTCCATTTATCAATGACAATCTGGGCGAATTTGTCTTCGGAGGCCTCGTGAAGCGGATGGTACGAGCCGATGATCCAATCGAGCGGGGCGACTTCGAGTAGCTCATTAAAGCCCAAGCTGCTCATCCATTGCGCATAGGCCAAAACCCAGCCCGCCCAATACTGAGGCGAACGGTCGAACGGATAGGTCTCCCTGCATTCGACGGGGGTCAGTCCCGCATGGGCGATAATATCGCGCGCGAGCTCGTCGCCCGCCATGCCGCAGACGACGCGAGGCGTACCGCGCTCAAACTGTTTCATCTCAAAAGCGTTCGACAGGATCGCCGTCAACTCGGCTGGAGTCAGCCCTTGGTCACAGAGAGCAAAATCGACCGCCTCGCCCAGCGTTCTCATTGCATCCTCGAGATACATCTCACTGTAGGCGTTGGTCATCGCCCGTCATCCCCTCTCGAATGATATCGACGATACGGATTCCCTCAAATGGATTTTCGGCAAGGAGCTCCCGATATTCAATACTGGCTTCTAAGACTCTCCGAGTTCGGAAGTATGCGGCAAAATCCAGACTTATTGGTCACGCTGGAGCACACCAACGCCTCTGCCTGCGGTTTCTTTGCGCGAAAAGGCCGGTGTGGTCGGGGTTTCCGGAATTTGCCGCATACTTCCGTTTTGAGAATTCGGAAGTGCGGGGAAAGACCGAGTTCCGCCAACCAGACCCCGGGTATACCCTTTCGTGACCTGCGGTTTTGACGCCAAAATTTGGTTTGTGCTCGGCTGGTTGCGATTTTTCCCCGCACTTCCGGAAATGGGCGTTATGGCTGTGTTGTGCACGGCAAGAAAAGCGCCGAGAAAAGGGCAATCAAGCGGCAGCCGGTAGTCTTGGGAAGCGTTATGGGTATTGCGGTGGCTGCAAACCTTTACCGGATGAGGTCTGCCAGGCACAACTCGCCCTTGGGGATCTTCGAAAGTCGCTTGTATTCCCTGGCGGCTGCCGTAAGCGAATCGGCATCCCAATAACTTTTGAGGAAGCCTTCCCTCTTTACCTCGTGCATGCCGAGCTCCTGTTTGCAGAAGTCGCTCGGTTTCATGCGTCCGCCGTGCCAGCGTCTCCACGAGCCCTCTCGAATAATGGCCAGCACCTCTATCTCGGGATGGGTCACGTAGCTAACCACCGGGAAGCGGCCGGCGTACAGGTTGCCGAGTTTGAAGCGTTCTTTCCTCGAGTCCAGCACCCTGACGATGCAGACTGGCCAGTCATAGTCTAAGTTGAGGTAGTTATCTTGGATATCGGAGGCTTTGCGCAGGCGGGTGACGTCCACGACGTCGGCCTCTGTAAAGACGAGCGCGTCCGCCTCGAGGAGAATGTCCACGGCCACCTGTTCCGCTGTTCCCTCGCAGGAGATGATCGGATGATATCCCGCAAAGCGAAAACCGTTATCACCGCTCATCGGACACCTCCTCTGCGACGAGCTCTTTAAGCGCGCGCACGTCGGCGTAGCGCGGAGCGGTCCCCTTCACAAAGTTCGAGGCGAATACCTCCGATTTCTTGTTCTCGATGCGTTTCACGCGGTCGGCGTACTTCACCACGCGCGCACCGCTGTTGCGTCGGGCGAGAAAGAACACGTTGTCCTTGCGGTGCACGTGATCGAGGAGCTGCGGGTAGTGAGTCGTGAAAACCAGCGTCGCGCCGTTGGGGTTGGTCCCGCGGGCGGCAAACAGATCAAGCACGACGTTAACCAGTTGGCGGTTAAGGTGGTTCTCCACCTCGTCGACTAAAAGGTAGCCGCCGGAGCGCAGGACCCTCATTGCGCGCTGCACCAGCCCTAGGCCACGTACAGTGCCGGAGGAGAGCACCTCGGTGAGCCCCCGCTCGGAGATCGTGATGGGCTCGCGACCTGTAAACGTCAGTACGAAGGCGCGACCGGAGTCCCGGACCTCGAGGTGCTCGATGCCAGAGTCGAAAACACGAAGCACGTCGTCGAGACCGTTGAATTGCTCAGTGAGGCGGAAGCCACCGTCGCGCAATGCTATCGCTCGGATGCGATGGCCGAAGTCCTTGGCGAGCACAGCGGCTGCGACGGAAACGTCAGGCGGCGTAAGCGCCGCCCAAGAGTCCGGCATCTGAGCACGGTCGCACAGCGGGGACGCGAGTTTCTCGATTTCGGCCCAGGATGCCAGGGTCGAGCGCTTGAGGGCCTTGGCTGGCAGCGAAGAAATCACCTCATCGGAGAACGTCAGCTCGGGACCGTCGTCGCCTCCTTCGACAGCCTGCAGCACCGACTCGAGCAAGTAAAGACGATCTGCGTGCCATATGACGCACTTGAGCTTGGACGGGCCGTCGAACGCGGCGGGGAACGTTGATGGGAGCCCGCCGCCGCGCGCCGGAGAGCCGTCAACAATGCGGCAGGCGAGCTCCAGCAGGTTCAGTGCTGTTGTCTTGCCCGTAGCGTTAATGCCCGCCAGCGCAACGACGCTATTCACGTAGAGATGGTCCGCCAGTTCGAAAGCCGACTCATCGGAGGCCGTCACGCGGTCGGAGGCGAACAGGTCGATTTCGAATAACCCGTCTTCGAACATCGAGAGATGGTCGAAGCAAACCTTTAACAACTTCATCTCAAGCCTTTCGAATACTTGAAACAGAATTTATGGCTCAAGTATAACACATGAAGGATATCGCGAATTAAGCCTGCCGCTAGGCAGAAAAGGCTTATCCGCATTGCCGGCCTCGTCGATATGCAGGTTCAAATGCTTAGACATTTGATCAAATCGTACAAAAATGGCGAGGTACGTACCTCGCCGATCTGGCGCCTCCAAGACGACAGTCTCTTCGGTGGTTAAATTCTCTCACGCTTCAGGAGCTTTTAGAGCTGCATCGATTAGATCGGCGCCGTTGTCGAAGCGACCGGACTCCCTTGCTGCAAAGAATGCGTCACCTTCGCGGATGGCCTCGAGGGTCTCCGGGTTGGGTTCTTTGGAAGGAAAAGTTTGAGGGCTAGTATTCGCAAGCTCCCCGTCCTGTTTACAGCACTTCATAGATGCGCACCTCATCTTGTTCGATGCTTTTGCGGAAGGTCGGGCGCATGTGCTCTGGTGGGTTGGTGACGACATCCACCTTTCGCCCAAGTTCCATCTCGAGCTTATAGTAGAGTTCGTAAAGCGTGCCGAACGTCATGGTGTTGCCGCAGACTAGGCGCAAGTCAATATCGCTATCGGGCGTTTGCTCGCCTCGGGCAAACGAGCCAAATAAATATGCTTCGCTGACGTCGTATTGAGCTAGCACGCGGGTGGCGGCAGTGGATATGTCGGTAGTCGAAATCATGGGTTATTTACCGTTCAACAGTAGAACATCAGGGGGCCAGCGCCGAAACATAGTCCTTGTTGCGGAAACGCATATGGCTGCACGCTAGACATTGCATGCATGGAAAAAAGCAACGCTCCCTTGCCGAAAGCGTTGCCCTTAAAGCTCCTACAGAGCTCTTGTATCGCAGCCAAGTGCGTCGTACCGCATCAGCGGTGATATGCGGCGCTCAGAAGCACTGTCCCCAGCAGGAATAGCGTTAAGGAGGCAGCTATCCAGTGGCTGTCGCCGGTCTTGGGAAGCGCCGATGTTGTTGCCATAGTGGATTTGGGCTTGGTCGTCTTGGTGACTGTGGTCTTGGTGACCGTTGTCTTGAGCGACGTAACTGCGGGTTTCACCGCAGGATCCGTCGCCGGTCCCGCACCGGGTTGCCCCGTAGCAGGGTCGGCGCCACCAGTAGGCTCGCCCGTGCCATCCCCCGGCACATCGCGCGCGTCGCTCTCCCCCGCCGGGGCAGTGGCGCCATCGGGCTCAATCACCACATGCGTGGCCACGGCCCCACCAGCATCCACCACGCTGGCTGCGCCAAAGGCCCCGCCTGCAGGCGTCACAAAGTGCGCAGCCACGAGCGACCCTCGATCGCAGGCAACGCCGGCATCCGTACCGGTCGCATCCAGCCAGGACGCGTCCACGACAAGCGTCTCGCTCGCAGCGTCAGCTCCAAATCTCTCGTTGAGCAAGCGCACGCCATAAAAGCGCAAGCCTGCATCGGATCCCGCGCCCGCGGCAATAACGCGCCCATCGCCGCGTACGGTCAAGCTACCTGCGGCAACGCCGGCCACGGTCTGGTCAACAACGCCCGCCCCATCGGCCCTGGCATCGACCGTGCAGCCGTCTACCACCAGCGCCTGGGCCACATGGATCCCGCATTGCGAACCCGTCGCCGTGAGCGAGCCGGAACCGCGAAACATAAGGTTTCCCCACACCTCCATGCCACTCATGGAAATGTCCGCATCGGGCGCATGCGTTTCGACCACGGAGTTTTGTCCCACAAGCGTCACCACCAGGTCGCCATCGGCGCCAATGGCCTCGCCCGCATAGCCGGTTAGCTCCAGATGGCCGGCAGCGGTCCAAGCCCACCCGGGACCCGACACGCCCGGTTCGCAGTACGTGTCGCCCGCAATGAACAGGCTCTCCGCGCCCGCGGCATAAGAAGGCCCGCCCAGCAAAGCGCATAGGCAGGCCATTACGGTAAACAGGATGTAGTGTCGGCTAGTGTGGAACGCGGCAGCAAACATAACCGCTCCGATCTTCGCTAGAGCCAATGGAAACTGCGCCAGAAAACAACCTGGTAACAGCAGTTATTAGTGTAGCGAGATCAAGGCACGGGCAAGCTAAAAGCCTGTAATCAATTCACAAAAATAGGTGTAAATCATTTTGCCAGTCGGTGAAAGGAGGGAGCGTCTGACGCTTGTTAAGCGCAAGCAATAATTCTAAGTCCATATCAAGGCTGTTTATCGAATCAAATATTACGAGAAAAACAGGGCTGGTCTGGGTACTTCGGGACAGAACATGCGTACGTGAAACTAAATAGACTTACTCCGAGAGCCAACTGGGCACGTTTTATGAGCCGGCTTCATCTTCGCCGCACAAAACGATTTCTTGCTTAAAATTAGTAGTCGCTTGAAAGGCTAGCTTAACATCGTTTAGCGAGTGTCCAATCTCGCCTCTATGCACGATTCTGTTTCTGACTTTTTTGCAATTATTTGTCCAGTAAGAATAGGCATCACTGTTATTGAGAACGTAACCAAGGACCTGAAGCGCCACATTGTCTAATAGTGTTTCAATATTCGAGTGATCAATCACGCGAGCATAAGGGCATCGCCGAGGCCTTCCTGACGGTGAAGTCAGTTTTGCAATTCCTTTATCTGAGCACTTCTCTTTTAAATAACGTGCGGCAAATAACTCAAAAGAGGATTCGATCAGGACAATTGCAGTATCGAAAGAGGAGTTATTATATGCAAGTGTTTTTGCTTCCAGCAGTAACTGGTCTTCAACCGAAATACTCTTTCCCTCATAAATAAAGTCCTCGATATTTATGTTATCAGGGCAGATGAAGTATGGCTCAGATTCATCTCTTACTGGAAATACAATGTTGTTACAAGTAGAAGTTAATTGAGGACAGTCATCCAGCTTTGCGAATGGATTATCGAGAGCAGCGTAGATTCGATGCCCTGGCGAGGAAAACCTATCAAAGGGTTTTAAGACGTTAGAACTCGTTAGATACCTTAATACCAAAATGTAGTTTGATACGACATTGGTCGCAAAGCTAATGTATGCATTGACGTTCTTGTTCACCTCCTCCTTATTCATGACATTGCTTTCAAATAAAACACGAGCAAAAACGAAGCCAGAACCTTGCGCATAATAGTCGAGCGATAGCAACTTATCGTTCCGAAAGCAAACCTCAAATTCGCCCATCCGTTTGTCGCCGTTTTTTGCTTTAGGTTGATTTCCGATCTCAGCCGAACACATTAGGCGGACAGGCCGTTCCCGCAGC
>CAMQJB010000007.1 GCA_947002045.1 uncultured Collinsella sp. | reverse complement strand
CCAGTCTGCCCGCAAGGCCGGCGCTAAGGGCATCCGTATCCAGTGCTCCGGTCGTCTCGGCGGTGCCGAGATGGGACGTCGTGAGTGGTACCGCGAGGGTCGCGTGCCTCTGCACACCCTCCGTGCCAAGATCGACTACGGCACGGCTGTCGCCAGCACCACCATGGGCGCTTGCGGCGTGAAGGTCTGGATCTACCTGGGCGAGAAGCTCCCGGGCCAGCCTGTTCCCAACCCTGCACTCGAGGGCTCTTCCCGTCCTCGTCGTCGTAACTCCGAGAGGAGGGGTCAGTAGTGCTTGCCCCTAAGCGTATTCTTCACCGCAAGGTGCAGCGTGGCTCCATGAAGGGCCAGGCCAAGGGTAATACCGAGCTGCATTTCGGCGAGTTTGGTATCCAGGCTCTCGAGGCCCATTGGATCACCAACCGTCAGATCGAGGCCGCTCGTATTGCCATGACCCGCTACATGAAGCGTGGCGGTCGTGTCTACATCACGATCTTCCCCGATAAGCCCATCACCAAGAAGCCTGCCGAGACTCGCATGGGTTCTGGTAAGGGTAACCCCGAGGAGTGGGTGGCCGTCGTCAAGCCCGGCCGCATCATGTTCGAGGTCAAGGGTGTTCCCGAGGAGGTCGCTCGCGAGGCTCTGCGTCTTGCGCAGCACAAGCTCCCCATCAAGACCAAGATTGTTGCTGCTAAGAACGCTGAGCAGCGCATCGAGAAGGAGATGGCTGAGGAGGCCGCTCTCGAGGCCAAGTGGGCTGCTGAGGACGCCGCCGCCGCCAAGGAGGAGAACTAATGAAGCCCGCAGAGATTCGTGAGCTCTCGGACGCTCAGCTCGTTGAGAAGCTGAAGGAAATGCGCGCCGAGCTCTTTAACCTTCGTTTCCAGATGGCCACCAGCCAGCTGGACAACACCGCTCGCGTCAACACCGTGAAGAAGGACATCGCTCGCGTCCTCACGGAGCAGCGCGCCCGCGAGATCGCAGCGGAGAAGTCCGCTGTCGCCGAGTAGGACCTAAGGAGAGAACATGACTGATTCGCGTAACTCGCGTAAGGTCCGTACGGGTGTCGTTACCTCCGTCTCCGGTGCCAAGACCATTGTTGTCACCATCACCGAGCGCAAGCGTCACCCCAAGTACGGCAAGATGATGACCAGCTCCAAGAAGCTGCACGCTCACGACGAGGAGTGCACGGCTGGCGTGGGCGATACCGTCCGCGTTATGGAGACCCGTCCTATGTCCAAGATGAAGCGTTGGCGCCTCATCGAGGTCGTCGAGCGCGCTAAATAAGCAGTCGCTCTTACGACTTGTACGTTTCCGAAAATGTGCGTATGCCTGGCTTGCATACCACGGGCCGTATAAAGGCTGCGCACCTCTCTTCGGTTCTTAGTTCGGAGGAACATCTACCATGATTCAGATGCAAACCATGCTGAACGTCGCCGACAACTCCGGCGCTCGCAAGATTCGCTGCATCAAGGTGCTTGGCGGTTCCAAGCGTCGTTATGCAGGCATCGGCGATGTGTTCATCGGTGCTGTCCAGGAGGCTACCCCTGGCGCCAACGTCAAGAAGAAGGACGTTGTCCGTTGCGTCGTCGTTCGCACCGTTAAGGAGATCCGCCGCAAGGATGGCTCCTACATTCGCTTTGATGAGAACGCCTGCGTTGTCATCAACAACGATGGTTCGCCCGTCGGTACCCGTATCTTCGGGCCCGTCGCTCGCGAGCTTCGTGACAAGAAGTACATGAAGATCGTCTCGCTCGCTCCCGAGACCCTGTAGTTAGGGGAGATATATGTATATCAAGAAGGGCGATAAGGTCCAGGTTCTCTCTGGTAAGGATCGCGGCAAGCAGGGCGTTGTCCTGCGTGCTCTCCCCGCCGAGAACAAGGTCGTTGTCGAGGGCGTTTCGGTCGTCAAGAAGGCCGTCAAGCCCAACGCTGCCAACCAGCAGGGCGGCATCGTTTCGCAGGAGGCTCCCATCGACGCCTCCAACGTCAATCTCGTTTGCCCCGAGTGCGGTAAGGTTACCCGCGTCGGTCACGAGAAGGACGGCAAGAACAAGCTGCGCGTCTGCAAGAAGTGCGGCCACAAGTTCTAAGCTGCCCGCAACATCAAGTTGCTAGCAAAGGCCCGGATGCCACGGCACCCGGGCCTTTTTCTATCCCTACTCATTGGGGACAGACTTAAATGAGTGATTGCACTCATTGGGGACAGACTTAAATGAGTAGTCCCGGCAGTTGGGGACAGTCCCCATGTGTCGGCAGTTTGGGACGGTCCATTGATGCCTGATGCCCCTAGAGGGGAAGAGTAAGACAGCCTGCTCTGCCTTTTTGGGCTTTGGTGTTCCGCTTCTTTATCCTTTACAAGGATCCTCGCATGCGCATTGTCGCGCATAGCATTGCGTGTTAATGCGTATGACCGCGTAAAAATGTGCAAAATATGGCTAAATAAAGACCGATAAACAAATAAACACGCAAATACAAGCAAATGCGCGCGCATTTGTGCGAATATAAGGCTGTTGGAAATGAAGAACTTCCGATGACTCAGGAGGCACATATGGCAGATTCCAAGCAGGCTCCGCTCGACTCCGCGGCAGCAGCAAAGGCAGCGTTCGCTTCGGTTCAGGACAAGCCGTTTCCTAACGACATTTTTACGGCACCCGAGCTTCGCTGGGCTGTGGTCGGTTGCGGCGTTATCGCCAACCAAATGGCCCAGTCCCTCGCGCTGGCCGGCCGCAAGCTCGCGGGTGTCGTCAACCGTACGCTTTCCAAAGCCCAGGCTTTTGCCGAGCAGTATGGCGTCGAGAAGGTGTACGAGACGGTCGAGGACCTCTACGCCGATCCGGACATCGACGCCGTCTATATCACCACGCCGCACAACACGCATATCACCTACCTGCGAGCCGCTCTGGCAGCTGGTAAGCACGTGCTCTGCGAGAAGGCCATTACCCTCAATTCCGCTGAGCTCGACGAGGCGCGTGCCATCGCCGACGAGCACAACGTCGTCCTTATGGACGCCACCACGGTGCTTCACATGCCGCTGTATCAGGAGCTGCGCCGCCGCATGGATGCGGGCGATTTTGGTCGCATGAACCTCGCCCAGCTCAACTTTGGCAGCTATAAGAAGTACGGGGACCTGACCAACCGGTTCTACAACCGTAGTCTCGCCGGCGGCGCCATGCTCGACATTGGCGTGTATGCCCTGTCTGTCATGCGCCTGTTTATGGCCAGTCAACCCGTGGAGGTCGTCTCTCTGGGCAACACCTGTGAGACCGGCGTTGACGTTGCGAGTGGCATTGTCTGCCGTAACGCCGAGCAGCAGCTGGGCGTGGTGAGCCTTACGCTCCATTCCAAGCAGCCCAAGCGTTCGGTTATCAGCTTCGACAAATGCTATATCGAGGTCAACGAGTATCCGCGCGCCGACCATGCGACCATCGTGTGGACTGCGGACGGTCGCCGTGAGGAGGTCCACGCTGGCACCGAGGCATACGCTCTGTGCTACGAGATGGCCGACCTGGAGAAGGCCGTTGCCGGCGATGATTCGAAGTGCGAGCTTCTGGACTATGCTTCTGATGTTATGGAGCTGATGACCAGGCTTCGCGCCGATTGGGGAGTCGTGTACCCCGAGGAGGAGTAAGCGATGCTAGCGGAAGATAGGCTCAATGCGATTGTGTCGATGGTGCAGCAGGCTGGCTCGGTTACTGTGCCAGAGCTTGCCGATACCCTGGGCGTGACGGCGTCTACCATTCGGCGCGACCTGCAGGCGCTCGACCGCGCACACCGCATCGCCAAGGTCCACGGTGGGGCGACGAGTCTTGAGCGCGCGCACGTGACGCGCGACCTAACGATCAGCGAGCGCAGCGATCTCCATAACGACGACAAGGAGCGCATCTGTGCTCGTGCCGCGGCCCTGGTGGAGCCCGATAGCTTTGTGTATATCGATTCGGGCTCAACGACCCTCAAGCTCATCGAGCATCTTCCGCGTCTCGACGGCGTCACCTATGTGACCGATTCCGTGCTCCATGCTCAGCACCTTGCTTTGCGCGGCATGCGTACCGTGGTGCTGGGCGGCGAGCTCAAACCCGAGACCGAGGCGCTCGTTGGCCCCGATGCCTTGGCAACCCTGGACCGCTATAACTTCAACTGCGGCTTTTGGGGATCCAACGGCATCGCGGCCGAGCAAGGTCTCACCACACCGGATATCGAGGAAGCACAGGTCAAGCGTATCTCGATGCGCCATACCGCCAAACGCTTCGTAATCTCGGACGCCAGTAAATTTTGCATGGTGGCGCCCGTCAAGTTCGCGGACTTCCGCGACGCAACGATTATTACCGCAGGCGAGGTCCCCGCCAAGTACCGGGCAATGGACAACGTCATCACGGTCTAGCAGCAGGGGACGGGCTAAGGCCAAAACCACCGCGAAGGTGCCTGTCCCCATTGTGGTGGTTTAGGGCTCCCAGGGGCAGGGGGCTTCGATGTGGATGTGCTCGCCGGTTACGGGATGCGTGAAGGACACGCTGTGGGCGTGGAGCATCAGGCCGCAGGGGCGCGGCGTTCCGTACAGGTCGTCGCCAACCAGGGGGTGACGCTCGCTGGCCAGGTGCACGCGAATCTGATGCTTGCGGCCGGTGAGCAGCTCAACATCGATATACGAACGCGCGGGCAGGCCTCGGCGGCTCTTAAGGCGCTTGAGTACCTTGACGCGCGTCTGAGACGGCTTGCCGCTGGCGCCGACGCGCATCTTGCGGCTGTCGTGGCGGTCGCGGGCGATGGGCTTGTCGATGAGCTTTTCGTTCCAGTCGATCTTGCCCTCGGCGAGCGCCAGATAGTGCTTTTCGAATGCGTGGTCGATGACCATCTGGTCAAAAGCGGGCTGCGTCCGCTTGTCGAGCGAGAACAACACCACGCCGGTGGTGTCGCGGTCCAAGCGGTTGAGCGGTTGCATGTCGGTCGCGGCAAAGCCGTCGCCCATCGCCAGCAGCAGGTCGCTGGCGTAGTCGGTAAGTGTGCGCTCGCCGGTGCCGTCACCGTGGACGATCATGCCGGCAGGCTTATCGATAGCCATGAGCCAGGCGTCGCAGTAGAGGACTTGAGGTTCTTCGTTCACGTGTAAGCCTTTCGATTAGCTAATTCCCACAAACATGCAGCCCGAGGTGGCGCCGCGCAGGCGGGCGGCGGGCTTGCGGCCGGCTTGAGCCGCCTCGACGGCGCGACGGACGCGAGCGACGGCACGGCCAATCTCATCGGCCTCGAGCAAGGTTCCGTCGACCATAAGACGACGGACGCCGGCGTCGAGCAACTGCGGTACCTGCGGCGTGAGGTCGATGGGGTAAGCATCGTACAAGCGAGAGCGGCCATGGATGTCGGTGCGTACGGGCATGACCTTGCCGTCGATATTCTTGAGCGAGAGCTTGCGGGCACGCAGGCGGCAGTTGGCGCAATCGTGGATGCAGCCGTTGGCAACCTGCAGAATGCAATGCTCGCTTGTCATGACGCGTGGGCGGCCAAAGACGGTGATGCCCAGAGTCGCGGGCGCGGCGGCGCCGAACGAGACAATCTCGTCGAGCGTGATCTCGGGCGAGAGCCAAAACGCACCGGCCCCGCGCTCGGCAAGCGCCTCCATGCAGGGCGTGTTGTGCACCGGCAGGCAAGAGCGAATCTCGGCCGTGGCGCCAACCTGGGCGGCCAGGGCAAGCTCAGAGATGTTGCCAATAGCGACCGTGGCGCCGGCAACAACCCACGGGTCGACGCGCTCGTGGTCAACGGCACGGCAGACCTCGTCGAGCACGGGCACGATGCCCTGCTCAAACGCATCGGCGGGGGAGAGCTCGGCCGCATCGAGCGCGTCGGTGGTCATGTAGATGCGCGTTGCACCCTCCGCTCGCGCTGCCTCGGCGGCCTCGAGCGAGGTGACGGTGGCGCAGATCTGCGGCTCGTCGCGGTAGTGCTCGGGCATGGGCCGCGTACATTTGTCGAGCACCGGCAGCTCGAGCGTGCGGGCACGCTCGTCATACGGTGCCAGAATGGCCTCCTCCAGCGCCTTGCAGGCGGCGGCGCGCACCTTGTGCACAGCGGAGAAGCCCATGCCGCAGCCCTTATCGAGCGCCACATCAAAGCTCGCGGACTCAAAGGGCGAGGACCCCATGCGGCCCACATGCTCTACCAGATCGGACGCCTCGACCGCGCGGGTCTTGGCGGCCTCGACGGTAAAGCCCGTGGCCGTGGCCGTAAGCGAAGGGGCGTCGCAGCAAGTAAGCGTGACGGCAAACGGTTCGCCCAAACGCGCCACAACGGTTACATCAACGGCGCGGCGGCGCAGCACATCGCGCTTGAGCGCGGCGCCGGCAGCGTCAATGGCGCGCTGGCTTCGAATCACGCGCACGCGGCAGCCCTCGGGCATGCTGCGAGGCACGCGGCACTCGATGATGTCACCGGCGGCGGCATCATCGGCGGCAATGGTGGTCAGGAACTGGTCAAACTCGTTATCGTGGCGAAGCTCCAGCAGGTCGCCCTTGCCCACGGGCTCAAACAACTCAATGCGGGCGATGGCGGCGCGCCGACGGCGGTCGTCGGGCTTGAGGCCGCGCACATCGCGGTTGGCCGGGCGGCTGCCCAGCACCGTGCCCACGATCTGGCCGCGGTTGTTGGAGCGCTCGTAGCTCATCATCTCGTCACCCGAGGTACCGTCTTGGTAGGCGTGCGTAAAGTCGCGGTTAAAGCAGCGCTTGAGCTGTCGCTGGCGGGCCGCATCCTCATCCTTAGAGGTCGAAACATCGGCCAGCATGTCATCAATCTGATGACGATACACGTCGACGATGGAATACACGTAATCGGGGGCCTTCATGCGGCCCTCGAGCTTGAGCGATGCGGCGCCGGCGTCATACAGACGGCGAACAAGCTGCGAAGTGTTGGTGTCGCGCGGGCACAGCGCGCGCTCGCGTCCGGCAGGGGAGAGCGAGCGGCCGTTCTCGTCAATTAGCTTGTAGGGTAGGCGGCAGGGCTGGGCGCACATGCCGCGGTTGGCCGAGCGGCCAGCCATGGCAAAGCTCGACAGCAGGCACAGACCCGAGTAGCAAAAGCAGATGGCACCGTGGCTAAAGACCTCAAGGTCCACATCGGGCGCGGCGTTGTGAATGGCGGCGATCTCGTCGATGGAGAGCTCGCGCGAGAGAGTCACGCGGTCGGCGCCCTGCTCACGGCACCAAAGGGTTCCGCGGTCGTCGTGGATGTTCGCTTGGGTCGAGATGTGTGTCTCGATGCCGGGCATGGTGCGCTTGACCTCAAAGAACAGACCCCAGTCCTGGATAATGAAGGCGTCGGCGCCCAGCGTGGAGCAGCGATGGATGAGTTGCAGCGCATCGCCCATCTCAGACTGCTTGATGACGATGTTTACCGTGACGTAGACGCGCGACCCGGCTAGATGCGCGGCGCGGCAGGCTTGCTCAAAGGCCTCGTCGGTAAAGTTGGTTGCCTTGCGGCGGGCGTTGAAGCTGCCCATGCCGCAGTAGATGGCGTCTGCCCCGGCAGCGAGCGCGGCGGCAAAGGGCTCGGGCCCTCCGGCGGGCGCCAAAAGCTCGGGTCTGCGGTTGGTGGTTCGACTGGCGGTTGCGGTCATATCCTGCCTTTCAAAATGCTCAGACACTCAAAAGTATAGTGGCGTCGCTGCGGTGGGCGACGCCCGCAGCCTAAGCAGGACAAAGTCTTCAGCAGCTTGGACTGGCTGCTCCACATGAGAACCGTTCAGCGGTTCGGGGAAACCGTTGGGCGATAAAATATTCTCGCAAGCTGATAATATTCTTGCATCAAACAGAAACCTTGAGTACTATCCCAATCAAGCGCGGTGTTCAGACCGAACTGTGCCTCCCGGTGTGAACACCGCGCTCACGCTCTCTCAATTGATCGTAAGGAGAAAAACATGAGCAAGACCGTCGTGTCTTCCGATAACGCACCCGCAGCCATCGGCCCGTATTCCCCCGGTATCCAGGCCGGCAACATGGTGTTCCTGTCCGGCCAGCTGGGCATCGATCCCGCAACTGGCAAGATGCCCGAGGGCGTCGAGGCCCAGGCCAAGCAGTCCCTCGCCAACGTCGAGGCCCTGCTGACCGCTGCCGGCGCCACCTTTGCCGATGTCGTCAAGACCACGGTCTACCTGGCCGACATCGCCGACTTCGCCGCCGTGAACGAGATCTACGCCTCCAAGTTCGAGGCCCCGTTCCCCGCGCGCAGCGCTTTCCAGGTTGCCGCCCTTCCGGCTGGCGGTCTGGTCGAGATCGAGGTCGTCGCCGCTCTCTAAGGCGTTGGCCACAACTAAACATGACATGCAAAAAGACCCTGCAGCGCGTGCGAGCTGCAGGGTCTTTTGTCAAGTGACGGATCGCTTGTGGAGCCGCGCTTCATTTTGCTCGTTAGCCTTCCTTGCGGACTTTTTGCAGGTAGCGATAGACGCTGGGCTCTGAGATGCCCAGCGCGGAGGCGGCGCAGGCCACGGCACCCTTGAGCATGAACACCCCGTTACCGTTGAGGTGGCGAATGACGTCCACGCGGTCGCTCTGACCAAGCGACGCTACATCCAGCCCGCGCGCGCTCAGCAACTCGGCAATGCTGCGGTCGATGAGCTCCTGTGTGGACTCCGAAAGGCTTTCGACCTCGATAGGGGCGGGCTCCGTGCGCGTCGGCGCCGCGTCGAAGCACGCCATGAGCTGCTGCGCCATGGCGTTGATGGAGCGCACAGTCGAGAGGTCGGTGTTAACGCAGAGCATACCGACGATCTCGTCATTCTCGCGGATAAAGTACGTCGCTGACTCCAACGTCTTGCCGCCGGCACCGCGCCCCTCGTAGCCCGTAATAAACGGCAGGTCGCGATACTTGGCGTCGTGCATGATCTTGAGTGCCAGATCGGTGGCGGGACCGCCGACCTTGCGGCCGCTCACGATGCCGTTGCGAATATCAACGATGGCGTGGTCGGGATCCGAGAAATCGTGCAGCACGATTTCGCTGTTTTTGCCGAGTATCTGCTCCAGAAAATCGACCATCGGCAAAAAGCGACGTACGGTCTCGTTCACGGGCAACTCCTTTGGGTGAAATCGGAAATGTTCATAACAATTTTTTCTCATGGTAACACGCTGCCCATCATCTCGTATATCCGCAGGTACATTGCGTAATGCAGACGAACGGTAGGAATTTAGCGGTAAACGGTTGACCAAAAGAAAAGTTAGATGCTATTTTGACCAGACACTTTCCTGACCTGCGGAAATGCGTTATTTCAGCTGAAGAATAGTCTGATAACAAAAAATTATTATTGAGAATGAGAATCATCTTTAATACGATATGCAATGAAGGCACAACCTCAACCCCGCACTGCGTCACAATAGAGCGTTAGATGCGAAAACAACTACTTCGAGGATTGGTGGTCAAATGACCCAGGAGACGGTTACGAACGGCACTGAAGCCCTGTTCACTCGCGAAGGCATGCCTCCCGTTAAGGAAATGATCCCGTGTGCCCTTCAGCACGTACTGGCATCGTTTGCCGGCATCATTACCCCGGCGGTCATCATGGCCGGCGTCTACGGCTTTAATAGCCAACAGAGCACCGACATCATCCAGGTCGCCCTCATTCTTTCGGCGATCGATACGGCCCTTCAGGCCTTCGCTCCCTTCCGTCGCATCGGCGGCGGCCTGCCCATCGTCATGGGCGTTTCGTTCGCGTTCCTGCCGGCCCTGCAGGCCATGGGTGCCTCGGGCTTTAGCTTTGGTGCGCTGCTGGGTGGCGAGATCGTCGGCGGCGCCGTCGCGGTCCTCTTTGGTCTGGCCTACAGCAAGATCAAGTGGCTGTTCCCGCCCGTCGTGACCGGTACGGTCATCTTCTCCATCGGCGTTTCGCTGTATCCCACGGCCGTCAAGTATATGGCCGGCGGTATGGGTACGCCGCTGTGGGGCACCCCGCAGGCCTGGTGCGTCGCTCTTATCACCTTCGCCGTGGTCTTTGCGCTCGCCAACTTTGGCAAGGGCACGCTCAAGCTGGGATCCGTGTTCTTTGGCATGATCGTTGGCATGATCGTCTCCATCCCCTTTGGCATGATCGACTTCTCCAGCGTCGCCACCGCTCAGGTCTTCGCTCTTCCCAAGCTCATGCCCTACGCGCTCGAGTTTGATCCCGAGGTCTGCATTACCCTCGCCGTCGTGTTCCCCATGGTTGCCATCCAGGTTATCGGTGACGTTTCCGCCGCCTGCCTGGGCTCCATCGACCGTATGCCCACCGAGCGCGAGCTCTCCGGCGCTATTGTGTCCCAGGGCCTCACCTCTATGGTCGGCGGCCTGCTGGGCGGTCTTCCCACCAGCGCCCTTGGCCAGAACGTGGGCATCATCTGCTCCAACAAGGTCGTCAACAAGTGGGTCTTTGTGATCATCGCGGCCGTCTTTGCCATCGCCGGTCTGTTCCCGCAGCTCTCTGCCGTGCTCTCCGCCATCCCGCAGCCTGTCATCGGCGGCGCGACCGTCGGCGTCTTTGGCACCATCACCATGAACGGTGTGCGCATGTTCACCCGCGAGGGCCTCACGCAGCGCACCACCACCATCGTCGGCACCTCGGTCGTCTTTGGCCTGGGTATTTGGATGGCCAGCGGCTGCCTCGCCGGCGAGGGCATGCCCACCTGGGTGTCCACCGTCATCGGCTCCAACGCCGTGACCCCCACCGCCATCATGGCCATTGTCCTTAACCTGATCCTTCCGCAGACGCCGGTCGTGGCTCAGCACATCGATGCCGCCAAGGATGCCGCTGTGGATCTGGTCCTGCCCGAGAGCAAGAAGTAACCAATTCGGTGCTATTCGCTGGCGGACGCATCGCCTCGTCCGCCGGCGCCATGCGGCGCCAAGCCGCACTTCAAAGGGCTTGTCCCTTTGGTGAAGCGTTGACGGGAGAGGGCCCGTTTCCGGTGTAGGCCGGCGCTTCGCACTTCCGCCATGTCAGAGGTGTCAAACCCCGCCCCTGATGTTGAAGGGAGCATTTATGCTTCTGGTCGCTAACGGTTCCGTCTTTACCCGCAACGCTCAGACTCCGTTTATTCCCAACGGTGCGGTCGCCATTGACGGAGATACGATCGTCGAAGTGGGCCCCGAGCGCGAGCTCAAGGCCAAGTACCCGGATGCCGAGTACGTCGACGCCCAGGGCAACCTCATCATGCCCGGACTTATCAACTGCCACACCCACATCTACTCGGGTCTGGCCCGCGGCCTTGCCATTAAGGGCTGCAACCCCACCAACTTCCTGGAGAATCTTGAGCAGCAGTGGTGGAAGATTGACGACAACCTGACGCTCGACGGCACCAAGGCCAGCGCCTATGCCACGATTCTGGATTCCATCCGCGACGGCGTCACCACGATCTTCGATCACCACGCGAGCTTCTGCGAGATTCCGGGCAGCCTCTTTACCATTAAGGACGCCGCTCAGGAGCTGGGCATGCGTTCGTGCCTGTGCTACGAGGTTTCCGACCGCCGTGGCCAGGAAAAGTGCGATCAGGCTATTGCCGAGAACGCCGAGTTTGCCCAGTGGGCCGCCAAGGAGCGTCGCGATAACGACAACCACATGATCGCCGCAATGTTTGGCGGTCACGCCACCTTTACGCTGTCGGATGAGACCATGGATAAGATGGCCGAGGCCAACAACGGCCTGACCGGTTTCCACATCCACGTGTGCGAGGGCATGAATGACGTGTGGGACTCCCGCCTCAACCGCGGCGGCATCAGCCCCGTCGAGCGCCTGCTGCAGCACAACCTGCTCGGTCCCGACACCATGCTCGGCCACTGCATCCATGTGACGCCCGCCGAGATGGATATCGTCAAGGAGTCCGGCACCTGGCTCGTCAACAACCCCGAATCCAATATGGGAAACGCCGTGGGCTGCGCCCCCGTGCTCGAGTTCTTCCGCCGCGGCATCCCCGTGTGCATGGGCACCGACGCCTACACCCACGATATGCTCGAGAGCCTCAAGGTTTTCCTGATCATTCAGCGCCACAACGCCGCTATGCCCAACGTGGGCTGGTGCGAGGCCATGACGATGCTGTTCGAGAACAACGCCAAGATGGCGAGCAAGTACTTCGATCGCAAGCTCGGTGTGCTTGAGCCCGGCGCTGCCGCCGACGTCATCGTAATGGACTACAAGCCCTTTACGCCGCTGAGCGAGGAGAACATCGACGGCCACATGCTCTTTGGCATGATGGGCAAAAACTGCCGCACCACCATCATCAACGGCCGCGTCCTGTACAAGGATCGCGAGTTTGTCGGTATCGATGAGGACAAGATCAACGCGTGGACCATGGCTGAGTCCAAGAAGCTCTGGAGCGCGCTTAACAATCGCACCTACTAATTCACAAGTAGATTCGCGTGCGTCGGATGTTTCGCCGCATCCGACGCGCGTATAGGCGGCCTCCGCGGGGTCGCCGGCGCTGTGCTAGCGCTACACCGTATTTGCGCCCGCCGCGCGGTCTCGCCGGGCGTTACAGAGAGGAGCTCATTATGAGCGACATCATGAGGCCGATCCCGTTTTCGCAGCTGATGAACTGGATCATCGAGGAGCACAAGACTCAGGGCGCCATCTTTGGCGTGCGCAAGATGGTCACGGCCAACCAGGAGGGAGCGCTTCCCATTTTTGACGAGCGCATCGAGACTCCGTTTGGCCCGGCCGCCGGCCCCAACACGCAGCTTGCCCAGAACATCGTGGCCTCTTATGTGGCCGGCTCCCGCTTCTTTGAGCTCAAGACCGTTCAGGTTATGGACGGCGAGGAGCTCTCCAAGTGCGTGAACAAACCCTGCATCGTGGCGCAGGACGAGTGCTACAACTGCGAGTGGTCGACCGAGCTCGAGGTTCCGCAGGCCTTTGCCGAGTACGTGAAGGCATGGTTTGCCTGCCACCTCATCGCTCGCGAGTACGGCCTGGGCAGCCCGGACGGCTTTGTCTTCAACATGTCCGTGGGCTATGACCTCGAGGGCATCAAGAGCCCCAAGGTCGACGCCTACATCGAGGGCATGATGGACGCCAGCGGCTCCGAGGTTTGGAATGAGTGCCGCACGTGGGCGCTCGCTAACCTGGACAAGTTTGAGCATGTTGACGCCGCGTTTGTCGAGTCCATCCCGGCGCGCGTCTCCAACTCCATCACCGAGTCTACCCTGCACGGCTGCCCGCCGGCGGAGATTGAGCGCATCGCGACCTATCTGATCACCGAGAAGGGCCTCAACACCTACATCAAGTGCAACCCCACGCTGCTGGGCTATGAGTTTGCACGTCAGCGTCTCAACGAGCTGGGCTTTGACTACATCGTCTTCGATGACACGCACTTCCGCGAGGATTTGCAGTGGGCCGATGCCGTGCCTATGTTCGAGCGCCTGATTGCCCTGTGCGCCGAGCGCGGCCTGGAGTTTGGCGTCAAGCTCACCAACACGTTCCCCGTCGACGTGACGAGAAACGAGCTGCCCTCCACCGAGATGTACATGTCCGGCCGTTCGCTGTTCTCGCTGACCATCGAGGCTGCCCGTCGCATTACCGAGCAGTTCGATGGCAAACTGCGCATCAGCTACTCCGGCGGCGCCACGGTCTACAACATCCGCGCCCTGTACGATGCCGGCATTTGGCCCGTTACCCTGGCGACCGATGTGCTCAAGCCCGGTGGCTACGAGCGCTTTAGCCAGATGGCCGGCGAGTTTACCGACCTGGACGGCAAGCCGTTCGCGGGTGTCTCTCTCGAGGCCGTGACGGCGATCCAGACCGACTCGCTCACCAACCCGCTCTACAAGAAGCCGCTGCGCCCGCTGCCCGACCGCAAGGTCGCCGGCAAGAGCCCGCTTTCCGACTGCTTTACCACGCCGTGCCGCACGAGCTGCCCCATCCAGCAGGACATTCCCGCCTATCTGGCGGCTGTTGACGAGGGCCGCTACGAGGATGCGCTCAACATCATCATCGAGCGCAACGCCCTGCCGTTCATTACCGGCGCCATCTGCCCGCATCCCTGCGGCCGCGCCTGCGAGCGTGCGTTCTACGAGCCCGAGGGCGCCCAGATTCGCGCCAGCAAGCTCAAGGCCGCCCGCGAGGCCATGACCGCCGTGCTGCCCAAGCTGCGCGCCCAGGCCATCGCCAACGACAGCGAGCGCAACGTTGCCGTTATCGGCGGCGGCCCTGCCGGTCTGGCGACGGCGTTCTTCCTGACGCGCGCCGGCGTGCCCGTCACCATCTTCGAGGCCCGCGATTCGCTTGGCGGCGTGGTCCGTCACGTGATCCCCGAGTTCCGTATCGCGAGCGACGACATCTCCCACGATGCCGAGCTCTGCCTGGCCTTTGGCGCCAAGGTGCAACTTAATGCTCGCGTGGAGTCCATCGGCGAGCTCAAGGCCCAGGGCTTTACCGACGTGGTCGTAGCCACCGGTGCCTGGATGCCTGGCTCTGCGGGTCTGGGCGAGGGTACCGAGCTCGACGTGCTGGAGTTCCTCGAGGCCGCCAAGAAGGGCGAGAAGCTCGAGCTGGGCGAGGACGTCGTAGTCATCGGCGCCGGCAACACCGCCATGGATGCGGCCCGCGTGGCCAAGCGCCTGGCTGGCGTGAAGAACGTGCGCCTGGTGTATCGCCGCACCAAGAAGCAGATGCCCGCCGACGAGGAAGAGCTCGATCTTGCTCTTGCCGACGGCGTTGAGTTCTGCGAGCTGCTGGCGCCCAAGGCACTCAACGGCGCCGTGCTGACCTGTGACGTTATGGAGCTTGGCGAGCCGGATGCAAGCGGCCGTCGCAGCCCTGTCGCCACGGGCGAGACCGTCGAGCTGCCTGCCACCACGGTGATCTGCGCCGTGGGCGAGGGCATCGATGCCAGCCTGTACGACGCCGCGGGCGTCGAGCACGACCGTCGCGGCCGTCTTGCCGCCACCTCCACCGGTGTTGAGGGCGTCTGGGCTGCGGGCGACTGCCGTCGCGGTCCTGCCACCGTGGTTGAGGCTATTGCCGACGCCGCCGAGGTCGCCCGCGCCATCGCCGGCGTGGACTTTAACAAGTACGCCGACTGCAACGAGCAGGCTGGCCGCGAGGACACCTGCTACGAGCGCAAGGGGTCGCTGTGCCGCGACAAGCGCAACTGCACCAAGACCCGCTGCCTGGGCTGCGGCTCGGTGTGCGAGGTCTGCTGCGACGTGTGCCCCAACCGCGCCAACGTGGCCATTAAGGTGCCGGGCCTGGCCAAGCATCAGGTCGTTCATGTCGATGGCATGTGCAACGAGTGCGGCAACTGCGCCGTGTTCTGCCCCTACCAGGAGGGTCGTCCTTACAAGGACAAGCTCACCCTGTTCTGGAGCGAGGAGGACATGGAGAACTCCGAGAACGAGGGCTTCCTGGCCGTGGACGAGGATCACTTTATGGTCCGCGTCGCCGGCACGGTCCGCACCGTCTCGGTCGATGCCGTCAACACCGGTCTTCCCGAGGCCGTCCGCCTGACCATCAGGGCTGTGCGCGACAACTATTCGTACCTTCTTAAGAAATAGGCGAGTCTCTTATGGCCAAATCCATTCAACATAACGTGGCCTACGTTGCCTGCGGAAGCGGCTGTGCTTCCGCAGGCGGCGACGCCCGCTGCAGCGAAGGCTGCATTGGCTGTGGTGCCTGTGTCGCGGCCTGCCCCCACGGTGCCATTGCGCTGGTCGATGGCATCGCCCGCGTGGATCGCTCCAAGTGCACGGGCTGTGGCCTGCGCGGCATGGCGTGCCCGCAGCGCGTGATTGCCTTCGTTCCCGGCTACCAGAACATTCTGGTGCGCTGCAACAACACCGATAAGGGCGCCATCGCTCGCAAGATCTGCGACACGAGCTGCATCGGTTGCGGCATGTGCGCTAAAAAGTGCCCTGCCGGCGCTATCCGCATCGAGGACAACTGCGCCCATATCGACGGCGTGGACTGCCTGTCGTGCGGCATGTGCGCCGTCGTCTGCCCGCATGGCGCCATCCACGACCGCACCGGCATCGCCGCCGGCGTGTAGAAGGGAATCACCATGGCACAGGAATTCACTTTTACCGTTAACGGCGTCGAGCGCACGACGACGGAGAATAAACCGCTGCTGCGCTACCTGCGCGACGACCTGCATATCCATTCCGCCAAGGATGGCTGCTCCGAAGGCGCTTGCGGCACCTGCACCATCCATGTGGACGGTGCGGCCGTCAAGGCGTGCGTACTGACCACCGCTCTTGCCGCCGGTCGCAACATCGTGACCGTCGAGGGCCTGCCCGAGGACGTGCGCGAGGCCTTTGTGTACGCCTTTGGTGCCGTGGGCGCCGTGCAGTGCGGTTTTTGCATCCCCGGCATGGTCATGGCGGGCGCGGCGCTCATCGCTGAGGACCCCGAGCCCACCGAGGAGCAGATCAAGTACGCCATTCGCGGTAACGTCTGCCGCTGCACCGGCTACAAGAAGATCATCGAGGGCATTTCGCTGGCAGCTGCGGTGCTCCGCGGCGAAAAGCAGATCGACGAGGACCTGGAGCGCGGCGACGACTACGGTGTGGGCAAGCGCGCCTTCCGCATCGACGTGCGCAAGAAGGTGCTCGGCGAGGGCAAGTATCCCGACGACATCGACGAGCTCGATCAGCCGGGCCTGACCTATGCTAGCGCCGTGCGCTCCAAGTATCCGCGCGCCCGCGTGCTCTCCATTGATACCTCCAAGGCCGAGGCCCTGCCCGGTGTGGTGGGCATCCTGCGCGCCGAGGACGTGCCGGTCAACCAGGTCGGCCACCTTATCCAGGACTGGGATGTCATGATCGCCCAGGGCGATATCACCCGCTGCGTGGGTGACGCCATCGTGCTGGTGGTTGCCGAGGACGAGGCGACGCTCGAGAAGGCTAAGAAGCTCGTAAAGATTGATTACGAGCCGCTGGAGCCCGTGCGCAACATTGTCGAGGCTAGGGCTGCCGACGCCCCGCGCCTGCATGACAGTTTCTTTGCCTTTGGCAACACGGTGGAACTCAAGGACAACGTGTGCCAGAGCCGTCACGTGACGCGCGGCGACGCCGCCAAGGCGCTAGCGGAGAGCGCGTTCACCGTGACGCAGCGCTTTACCACGCCCTTTACCGAGCATGCCTTCTTGGAGCCCGAGTGCGCCGTCGCCTTCCCGTACAAGAACGGCGTCAAGGTGCAGTCGACCGACCAGGGTGCCTACGATACGCGCAAAGAGTGCGCCCACATGTTTGGCTGGGACAACGAGCCCGAGCGTGTGGTTGTCGAGACCATGCTTGTGGGCGGCGGTTTTGGCGGCAAGGAGGACGTTTCGATCCAGCACCTGGCCGCGCTTGCTGCCTATAAGCTCCAGCGTCCTGTGAAGTGCAAGCTCACACGTGCCGAGTCGCTCGCGTTCCATCCCAAGCGCCACGCCATGGACGGCACCTTTACGCTGGGCTGCGACGCCGAGGGCAACTTTACCGGTCTGGACTGCGAGATCAACTTTGACACCGGCGCCTACGCGTCGCTGTGCGGCCCGGTGCTCGAGCGCGCCTGCACGCATGCCGTCGGCCCCTACAAGTACCAGAACACCGACATTCGCGGTTTTGGCTACTACACCAACAACCCGCCCGCCGGCGCGTACCGCGGCTTTGGCGTTTGCCAGTCCGAGTTTGCGCTCGAGAGCCTGATCGACCTGCTGGCAGAGAAGGTCGGCCTGGATCCGTGGGAGATTCGTTACCGTAATGCCATCGAGCCGGGTGAGGTTTTGCCCAACGGCCAGATCGCCGATTGCTCCACGGCGCTGAAGGAGACGCTGCTCGAGGTCAAGGATGCCTACTATGCGCATCCCGGACACGCCGGTATCGCCTGCGCCATGAAGAACGCCGGCGTGGGCGTGGGCCTGCCCGATGCCGGCCGCTGCAAGATCCGCATCGAGAACGGCGTGGCCGTGGTCTATGCCGCCACGTCCGACATCGGCCAGGGCTGCAACACCGTCTTTTTGCAGGACGTTGCCGAGGCATGCGGCCTGCCGCTGAGCTGCATCGCCAACGGCGAGTGCTCCACCGAGAACGCTCCCGACTCCGGCACCACGTCTGGTTCGCGTCAGACGGTCGTGACCGGCGAGGCCGTGCGCGGCGCCGCCTTCCTGCTGCGCGATGCCATGCTTGACATCGAGGCCGGCAAGCCCGCGCCCGATGCTCCCGTGAGTGCGCGTGGCGACGGCGTCAAGATCGAGTACGACGACGGTCACGCCTATCAGCTGCGTACACAGGAACTCGTCGCCGGCCAGGGTATGCATCCTCAGGATCCCGCGGCCGCCATCAAGGCACTCGAGGGATGCGAGTTTGGCTACGTGTACCTGGAGCCGACCGACAAGCTGGGTGCGGATGTTCCCAACCCCAAGAGCCACATCTGCTACGGCTTTGCCACGCATGTGGTCATTTTGGATGATGACGGCCGCGTGAGCGAGGTCTATGCCGCGCACGATTCCGGCAAGGTGGTCAACCCCATCTCCATCCAGGGTCAGATCGAAGGCGGCGTGCTCATGGGTATGGGCTATGCGCTTACTGAGGACTGGCCGCTCAAGGACTGCGTGCCCCAGGCAAGGTACGGTACGCTCGGGTTGTTCCGTGCACCCGAGATCCCGGATATCCATGCCATCTACGTGGAGAAGGACGAGCTGCTGCCCGTGGCATACGGCGGCAAGGGCATCGGCGAGATCGCAACGATTCCCACGGCGCCCGCCGTACAGAACGCCTATCGCGCATTTGACGGCAAGCTGCGTCCCGATCTGCCCATGGTGGATACGCCCTACAGCCGCGTTCGCAACCGCGGGTAGGGTGGGGCGCGGACGACCATTGCTGATGGGCTGTTCGCGCTCAACATCAACTGTATATGCTGCGCCTTTGGCCCCGGCCCCATCGCGAGCCGGAGCCTTTTGTTTGGAGCGGAAACTGTGACCCGGAATTGCCACTCGGAATGGGACGTGCTTTCCGGATGGCATGCTTGGCGGAAACTACGGCCCAGTTTTTGGCTCCAGAACGGGATACAGTTTCCGGAACGGTCCACGTGCGGGGGTGTACCGCCCCTTTTCGTGCTCCGCTTGTCGAATTAAGTTATAGCTAGCTATATTATAGGAAGGTATAATATAGCTAGCTATAACGTAAAGGAAGGATGGTCTATGTTTGTCGGAAGAACAGCGGAAATGTCCGAGCTCAATCGACTGTATGGCACGGACTCCTTTGAGATGCCTGTGATTTACGGCCGCCGTCGTGTGGGTAAAACGCGCCTTATCACAGAGTTCATCCAAGGCAAGAAGGCTATTTACTTTCAAGCTCGTCGTACCAATGCGGAGGCAAACCTGCACGGCTTTAGCCAGGCGATACTTGCAGGCTCGGTTGGTGCTGCAGGCGTGTCGTTTCGTAGTTTTGACGAAGCGTTCGATGCATTGGCCACCATGGCTCGCACGGAACGTTTGGTTGTCGTGATTGACGAGTATCCCTATCTCGCCCAATCGAATTCCGAAATCAGCTCGTTGCTGCAAGACAAGATCGACCACTTATACAAAGAGACCAGGCTAATGCTGATCCTATGCGGCTCGTCTCTTTCGTTTATGGAGGAACAGGTGTTGGGCTACGAGAGCCCACTATACGGTAGGCGTACGGCCCAGTTTAAGATCTTGCCGCTCGATTTTATGACGACCCTCGGCCTGTGGCAGAGCATGGGTCGCGAAGACGCTGCAGTTTGCTATGGCATGACGGGCGGCATTCCTGCATATATCGAGAAAGTCGATCCTGCCGCACCGCTCAAGGACAACATCAAACGTCTTTTTCTTACTCCTACGGGCTATCTCTTTGAGGAGCCGAGTAACCTGCTATTGCAAGAGTGCCGCAATCCCGAGCAATATGATGCGATCGTGCAAGCAATTGCTCAGGGGCGCTCGAAGATCTCGGAGATTGCGAGCTCTACGGGAATCCCTGCGAGCAACGTAAAGAGCTATGTGGATAAGCTGGCGTCGCTTGGGATTGTCGAGCGCGAGCTGCCCCTAAACGAGACGAGCAATAAGCGAGCCGTGTATCTGCTGAGCGACCAGATGTTTAGGTTCTGGTATAAGTTTGTGCCGCAGAACATTGGGCTGATTCAAAACGATATGGCCGAGATGGCGTATAAGCGCATTGAGCCGCACGTATCGGATTACATGGGTACGGTCTTTGAGCTTATATGCAGACAATACGTGTACGAACTCGCGCGCGCGGGCCGGCTCGACGTGGTTCCGGCGAGCGTCGGGCGCTGGTGGGGGACGGATAATCGCACGCATACGCAGGAAGAAATCGACTTAATTGTTGACGATGGCGAGGGCACTGCTCTGTTTGCGGAGTGCAAATGGCGCAATGAACCGGTGGGCGAAGACGTGCTGCAAAAGCTCGTGCACCGAAGCGAGCTCTTTAGACGGCAACGAAAAAGCTATGCACTATTCTCAAAAAGCGGCTTTACGCAGGGATGTCGGGATGCCGCGGAGAGCAGGGGAGACGTCAAGCTGATCTCGTTTGCCGAGATGTGCGAGCGGAGATAACCAAGCGCGCTCTGATGTGATGCTCGGAATGGGACGCGCTTTCCCTTTGGCGGAAAGCGCGTCCCAGATTTCGGCCTCAGAGTGGGACGCATTTTCCGGTAGAGGCCTGGAGCGGAAAGCACGTCCCAGAATCCGGGCAATTCGCTGGTCCGGTGGTTGAGCAAGCGCCGCGCCAAGGATGCCGAGCGTAAAACCTACAATGAAAACGGCGTAAAAACTGCATTGAGAATGGCGTAATTTCGCAGGATGACGTCGCCCGCTGGTGCTGCAGGAGCGGTGACCTGCAAACCTTGGGTTTTCGGACGAGCTTGCGCGAGAGAGCAGGCCAGTATGTGCGCTCGAAGGCCCGCGTTCGCGTGCGCCCCAAGCGCTACTTCTGTGACCCGTCACTTGCGGCGGCGTTGCTGGGGGCTACCCCTGAGCGGCTGCTTGGCGATATGCAAACGCTGGGGATGCTCTTTGAGAATCTCATCCTGCGCGACGTGCGCGTGTTCCTTTCCACCTACGGCGGTGTCGACAACAGTGTTCATTATTTCCGAGATGAGAAGGGCCTTGAGGTCGATCTGATCGTTGAGCACGACGGGCGTTGGGGAGGCGGCGGCGTCGACAGTTCGATAACGCCACCGCTCTGTTTCTAAATCATTGCAATCCCGCGCACGGCACTCAACAGCTCGTACTCCCTTTGACTCCACTGGCGCAGCTCGGCAGCCTCGACGGCGTCGTGGCACAGATCCAAAAACACCTCGGCGCCCTCGCAGAAGCACTCGCGGGCAAAGGCGCCGGATCCGTCCGCAACGCACACGCTGTCGGCGAAGAGCATCCATCTGGACGGCTCACGAGGGTCATCTCCGAGCAGCTTGATCTGCAGCACGTGCGGGTCGCCGGCGGCGCAGAGCTCTTCCTCGAGCACCTGCACGGTAAAGCGCATCTGGTGGGAGAGGCTGTTCTTGACCATGGCCGAGGCATAGCCGCTCGGCTCGTACAGAAGATGCATTCGTTTTGGCTTGGCTGCCAGGTTGTGGAAGTTGCGCTCACTGCGCACGGAGAAATTGTCCATACGGACTCCTTTCATCGATGTTGGCAGGGCCACCGTGCCTCTTGGCCGGTTGGCGTCGGGATCGTGGAGCCAACTCTCTACCCCGACTCTGGATAAAACGCGCCCGCTGCTTGCGGGCAAGAGGAAGTCTATCAGCGTGTACGGACGGAAATCAAACGCCGCCTGCGAAATGACGCGTGAACGGCGTTAGTTTCCCAAGTGATTATTCGGCTTTCATCCGGAAAAGTGTCGAAATAGGCACCTTAAAACTTCGGAAAAGTGTCAAATTCGATAGGCAAATTATCCGGAAAAGTGTAGCTGGATGCCAAAACAGCACTTAGAAGCCGGTGCTGGATGCGGGATCCTGTGGTCGCCTTCAGCCCTCGCTACTCGTCGTCCTCGTCGTTGGGGTCGCCCTTGAGGGTGTTGATGTCCAGGTACTGGTTATCGTCCTCTTTTTGCTGGGTTTCCGACTCCGCTTGGGTGGGGCCGCGGAACAGCTGGAATCCCTCAAACGCAATGACACCGAGCAGGGCAATGACAATGGCGATAAAGGCAACCTTGACTGCCTGCGGAAATTCCGAGAAACGCAGCGCCTTTTCCTTGGCGTAATAATCGGCGAAGCGCTCTTCGCCTGTGCTTTTGGTATACGCCGGCGCGGACGCGGCCTCCGGGTCATATTCCGGTGCAGGCGTGGCAGCGTACGGATCGTTGAGATAATCGCTCGATGCGGTGCCATAACCCTCGGTCTCGATGCGACCATTGCCAGCATAGTCATCGGAATAATCGGAATATGCTGCACCGCCCTCATAGTCCACGGCGCTCGTGTTGGTGGCAAAAAGCGGGTTAACTGGAACGTCGAGCGCCGGCATGCCGGTAGAGGTCTCATCCAGATCGGCTGTGGCCCAGGAATCGTAGGCAACCTGATGGGCAACGGGCTCGTCGAGCCTTGCGATCGGAGGCTTGCGTGCCGCAGGAACAGGCAACTGCTGGGCGCTGTACATAACGGTGCTGTCGGCCGATTTGCCCTGCGTCGCTGCAGCGAGAAATGCCGCGGTCTCGGACGGGTCGCTTGCGGGGCGGGGAGCGGTCGTGGGCGCCGAAGTGGGTGCGGGCGTAGGCGCGGGCGTCGAAACAGCCAACTGCGCAGGAGTCGGCGCAGATGCGGTCTTAGGCGCAAGTGCGGGATTGGGGTTTGACGGGCGAGTCCCGCCGCCCATGAGTTCGTCGGCGGTCCACGGGCGATCATCCATCACGTCGTCAAGGCTCAGCGAAAACAGGTCGTCTTCACCCTCATCGAACATGCGGTGCACATGTCCACCAATTGCCGGAATCAATCCGCGATCGGTGCATGATGCCTTGCTCAACGCCATTCTATTCCATCCTTTCGAAATACCAATGACATCGATTATATGGAACTTCCCAAGCGGCTCGGTCTTGGATTCGTGCTTTCCAGAACTCGCGCCCAAAAGGGGAGGGGCAATCCAAGCGAGTGCCTACTTGTCGCCGGTCGCCGCCTTGGCCTCATTGAGGTAGCTATAGAAGCTGTACTTGGAGATGCCAAAGAACTCGCAGGCGCGCTCGCTCGACTTGGAAATGAGGAAGGCACCGCGACGGTCGAGGTAGCCAATGGCACGAATGCGCTCGTCTTTGGTCATGAGCGCCGCGGGCTTGCCCACAAACTGTTCGCACTCGCGCAGTAGGTCTTCGAGCAGGTCGCCGATGTTTTTGGTGATGGGCTCGGGCTCGGTATAGCCCGTGCCGCCGGTGCCGGTGAAAGCGTCGAGCGAGCGCTCAAAAGCCTTCATAAGCGTAATGTCAAAGTTGATGCCCAAAATGCCGACGGGCTTGCCTTCGTCGTTGCGGATAAAGATGGTCGAGGACTTGAGCAGCTTGCCATCGGCGGTTTTGGTGAGGTATGGCTCGCGGTCGTGCACGTCGGTGGTGCCATCGTGCATGGACTCAAGCACAATATGGCTGGGACCGTCACCCAGTTTGCGCCCGCTGACGTGGCCGTTTTCGATCACTACGATGGAGTGGTCCACGTCCTCGGTCTCCAGATCGTGGACGACGACTTCGCAGTTGGGGCCAAACTGGAGCGCCAGACCGTGTGCGAGGCGCTTGTAAAACTCAATCTGTGACGGGGTCATGGGTGCCTTCCTAAAAATTAGTTTGGGCATACTTTGCCATAAACCACACCTGTTCGCAAATAACGAAAGCGTTGCTGCGTTATGTAACCGTTCGTCGGCGAAAAGGTACCGATTACGGCAACAAACAATTTGTTAGGTTTGCCAATCAAAAAGTGTGATAGAACAGTGCTAACAAACTTTTTGTTTGGCATCCACATAAAAGTTCAGTCGCATGAATGGGAATGGGTTGAAACGCGTATGCGGGGGCCGGCAAGAGAGGACTTAAGGAGTTCACCGTATGGCCGATAAGATCCAGTGGGCGGGCAACACGATGCCCAAGAGCGATGACAAGCACTTGGGAATCATGAGCCTCGACCACGTGAAGAAGGCCCGTGCCTTCCACCAGTCGTTCCCCCAGTACACCGTCACTCCGCTTGCCCGCCTGGACGGCCAGGCCGCGCGCCTGGGCCTGTCCAACCTGTGCGTTAAGGACGAGAGCTATCGCTTTGGCCTCAACGCCTTTAAGGTCCTGGGCGGCTCGTTTGCCATGGCCAACTACATTGCCGACGAGACCGGCAAGGACGTTGCCGAGTGCACCTTCGATTACCTGACCTCCGATCAGCTTGCCAAGGACTTTGGCCAGGCCACCTTCTTTACCGCCACCGACGGCAACCATGGCCGCGGCGTGGCATGGGCTGCCAACAAGCTCGGCCAGAAGGCCGTCGTGCACATGCCCAAGGGTTCCACCAAGCCCCGCTTCGATAACATCGCCGCCGAGGGCGCCACGGTGACCATCGAAGAGGTCAACTACGACGAGTGCGTGCGCATGGCCGCCGCCGAGGCCGACGCCTGCGAGCGCGGCGTCATCGTTCAGGACACCGCCTGGGAGGGCTACGAGAAGATCCCGTCCTGGATCATGGAGGGTTACGGCACCATGGCTTCCGAGGCTGCCGAGCAGCTGCGCGAGATGGCCATCAACCGCCCGACGCACGTGTTTGTCCAGGCTGGCGTGGGTTCGCTCGCCGGCGCCGTGGTGGGCTACTTCACCAACCTGTATCCCGATAACCCGCCCACCTTCGTCGTGGCTGAGTGCGCTCCGGCCGCCTGCCTGTACAAGGGCGCTGCCGCCGGCGACGGCGACCCGCGCATCGTGGACGGCGACATGCCCTCCATCATGGCCGGCCTGTGCTGTGGCGAGCCCAATATCCTGGGCTGGGATATCCTGCGCAACCACGCTACCGCCTTCGTGTCCTGCCCCGACTGGGTCACCGCTCGCGGCATGCGCACCCTAGGCGCCCCCGAGAAGGGCGACCCGCGCGTCATCTCCGGCGAGTCCGGCGCTGTGACCACCGGCCTGGTCGAGACCCTCATGCTCGATCCCGAGTACGCCGAGCTCAAGGAGCTCATCGGCCTGGACAAGACGAGCTCCGTGCTCTGCTTCTCCACCGAGGGCGACACGGATCCGGATCAGTACCGTCGCATCGTCTGGGAAGGCGAATACCCCACTTGCTAATCGTTGGGGCGGAGTAAATAGGTATCGCTCCGCCACCTCACAGGTAGATTCCTTCGTTTGAAAGGTTATGAACAATGGCTAAAGAACTCGATTTCGACGCTATCAAGGCTGCTGCTGAGTCTCATCGTGCTGATATGACTCGCTTCCTGCGCGCTATGATCTCGCATCCCTCTGAGTCTTGCGAGGAGGGCGAGGTTGTCGCCTGCATCAAGGCCGAGATGGAGAGCCTTGGCTATGACGAGGTCAAGGTCGACGGCCTGGGCAACGTTATGGGCTTTATGGGCGAGGGCGACAAGATCATCGCCATCGACTCCCACATCGACACCGTCGGCATCGGCAACATCGATAACTGGGATGCCGATCCCTATGAGGGCTACGAGACCGACGAGATCATCTACGGCCGCGGCGGCTCCGACCAGGAGGGTGGCATGGCTTCTGCTACCTACGCTGCCAAGATGATGAAAGACATGGGCCTCATCCCCGAGGGCTACAAGATCATGGTCGTCGGTACCGTCCAGGAAGAGGACTGCGACGGCATGTGCTGGCAGTACATCTACAACAAGGACGGCATTAAGCCCGAGTTCGTCATTTCCACCGAGCCCACCGACGGTGGCATCTATCGCGGTCACCGCGGCCGCATGGAGATCCGCGTCGACGTTCACGGCACCTCCTGCCACGGCTCCGCTCCCGACCGCGGCGACAACGCCATCTACAAGATGGCCGACATCATCGCCGACGTCCGCGCTCTCAACAACAACGGCTGCGACGAGTCGACCGACATCAAGGGCCTCGTCAAGATGCTCGACCCCAAGTACAACCCCGAGCACTTCGAGGACGCCCGCTTCCTGGGCCGCGGCACCTGCACCGTCAGCCAGATCTTCTACACCAGCCCCAGCCGCTGCGCTGTCGCTGACTCCTGCGCCATCTCCATCGACCGTCGCATGACCGCTGGTGAGACCTGGGAGTCCTGCCTGGACGAGATCCGCAACCTGCCGGCCGCCAAGAAGTACGGCGACGACGTGAAGGTCTCTATGTACATGTACGACCGTCCGTCCTGGACCGGCGAGGTCTACGAGACCGAGGCTTACTTCCCCACGTGGATCAACAAGGAGACCGCTCCGCACGTCAAGGCCCTCGTCGACGCCCACAAGGCCATGTTCGGTGACGAGCGCATCGGCTGCGAGCCCAGCATGGACAAGCGCACCGGTCGCCCGCTGTGCGACAAGTGGACCTTCTCCACGAACTGCGTTTCCATCCAGGGCCGCTACGGCATCCCCTGCGTGGGCTTTGGCCCGGGTGCCGAGTCTCAGGCTCACGCTCCCAACGAGGTCACCTACAAGGACGACCTGGTCACCGCTGCCGCCATGTATGTGGCTGCCCTGAACCTCTACGATCCGAGTCAGGCCGATGGCGATGCCACCGTGTTCCGCGCCGGTCTGACCAACAACAAGATCGATTAGTCCCATTCTTCGATCCTGTTGAGCCGGGGGCCGTTCGTGTCCCCGGCACCCCCTGTTGACTTGGGGCCCGCGGTCGTTATCTCCCATGCTTCCTCAACGGTGGCGGGTCCTCGTCATGGTGCTCTGCATGTTCTAGCCACACGCGCATGCCGGAGCACATCTACTCATTGCGATCGTTTCACCTTTAGAAAGGACATTTACATGGACGCCAAGTTTACCGAGCTCGTCGAGCAGCTGAACGGCCTCGATTTTAAGGGTATGTACGGCAGCGACTTCCTGCACACCTGGGACAAGACCACCGATGAGCTCAAGGCTCTCTACATCGTCGCCGACGCCCTGCGCGAGCTGCGCGAGAACAACGTCTCGTCCAAGATCTTCGACTCGGGTCTGGCCGTCTCTCTGTTCCGCGACAACTCCACCCGTACGCGTTTCTCCTTCTCTAAGGCCGCCAACCTGCTCGGCCTTGAGCTGCAGGACCTGGACGAGAAGAAGTCCCAGATCGCTCACGGCGAGACCGTCCGCGAGACCGCTACCATGATTTCCTTCATGGCCGACGTCATCGGCATCCGCGACGACATGTACATCGGCAAGGGAGACGCCTACATGGCCGAGGTCTCCGAGTCCGTTCAGCAGGCCTACGAGGACGGCGTTCTGGATCATCGTCCCACGCTCATCTCCCTGCAGTCCGATTCCGACCACCCCACGCAGTCCTCTGCCGACATGCTCTACCTCATCAACGAGTTTGGTGGCCTCGAGAACCTCAAGGGCAAGAAGGTTGCCGTCACCTGGGCCTATTCGCCCTCTTACGGCAAGCCGCTGTCCTGCCCGCAGTCGCTGATCAGCCTGCTGCCCCGCTTTGGCATGGACGTCACCCTGGCTCACCCCGAGGGCTACGACCTCATGCCCGAGGTCGTCGAGCGCGCCAAGGGCTATGCCGCCGAGTCCGGCACCACCTTTAAGCAGGTCAACACCATGGCCGAGGCCTTCGAGGGCGCCGACATCGTGATCCCCAAGAGCTGGGCTCCGTTTGCCGCCATGGAGAAGCGTACCAACCTGTACGCCGAGGGCGACGACGCCGGCATCGCAGCGCTCGAGAAGGAACTGCTCGCCCAGAACGCCACCCATCAGGACTGGTGCTCCACGACCGAACTCATGGAGAAGACCGCCAACGGCCAGGACACCATCTTTATGCACCCGCTGCCCGCCGACATCTCCGGTGTCTCCTGCGAGCACGGCGAGGTTAACGCCGACGTCTTCGACATGCACCGCGTGGGCATGTACAAGGAGGCCAGCTACAAGCCGTACGCCATCGCTGCCATGATGTTCCTGCAGAAGGTTGCCGATCCCGCCGCTACCCTCAAGGCCCTCGACGAGCGCAACACCGCCCGTTGGCTCCAGGCCTAAAGCCGGGCTGAGGTAAGCCATGTAAAGGGGGCGCTCTGCCAACTGGCGGGGTGCCCCTATTTTGCATCGCGGGCGTGCGGGATAAGCGCTTTCGATGTGGATGCCCGCGGCGCGAGTTATGGGTACGATGGTTTCAGGGGAGGTATCACCATGAAACTTGGATGCGTCATTATGGCTTCGGGCGAGGCCAAGCGGTTTGGCTCCAACAAGATGCTCGCCGATATCTATGGCGAGCCGCTGATTGCCCGGACCATCGATTCGGTTCCCCGGGGCTTTGACGTTGTGGTTTCGACGCGTTGGCCCGAGGTCGCCCAGATTTGCGAGGACAAGCATTGCCCGTGCGTGCTGCACGATGGCGAGCTGCGCAGCGAAAGCGTCCGTGCGGGCCTTTCGTGGGGAGTCGAACGCAACTGGAAAGGTTGCCTCTTTTTACCGGGCGACCAGCCGCTCGTGAGTTCGGATTCTTTTGAGGCTATGGTTCGTGCATTTGACGAGCGTGGCCGCAAACATCCGGTGCGTCTTGCGTGTAACGGTGAGCCTTCGAGCCCGGTGCTCTTTCCGGCGGAACTGTTCGATGCACTTATGTGTCTTGAGGGCAAGGACGGCGGGGGCTCGATTCTCAAAGGTCGCACCGACGTGGTGCTGGTCGAGGCGCGTGCCTACGAGCTGTGGGACGTCGATACCGTCAAGGGACAGCGACGCATAACGGAGCATATTGCCGCCTGCTCGTATTTTGATCGCGTGGCCAACTGTATTAATCAATAAGGAGCAACATGATCATCATCAAAAACGGCGCGCTCGTGACGCCCCAGGGGCTTCGCCGCGCCGATCTTGCCATGGAGGGCGACAAGATTGTGCGGATTGCCGCGGCGATTGAGCCGGCCGAGGGCGATACCGTCGAGGATGCCGTGGGCTGTTGGGTGTTCCCCGGCTTTATCGACGGCCACACGCACATGCAGTGCTGGACTGGCATGGATTGGACAGCCGATAGCTTTGAAACCGGCACGCGTGCGGCTGCCTGCGGCGGTACGACGACCATCGTGGACTACGCGACGGCCGATCGCGGCGTGACCATGCCCGACGCCCTTGCCGAGTGGCATCGCCGTGCCGACGGAACCTGCACGGCCAACTACGCCTTTCATATGGCACTCGCCGAGTGGAATGAGCGCAACCGCGCCGATCTTTCGGCTATGCGCGAGGCGGGCGTATCGTCGTTTAAGACCTACTTTGCCTACGATCATTTGCGCCTGGACGATGTCGAGACGCTCGAGGTGCTCGAGGAGCTCAAGCGTATTGGCGGCATACTGTGCGTGCATTGCGAGAACGGTACGCTGGTGAATGAGCTGCAGAAGCGCGTGTACGAGCAGGGGATTCATGGGCCCGAGGGGCATGCGCTCAGCCGTCCGGACGCGTGCGAGGGTGAGGCCGTGAGCCGCCTGCTGTATCTGGCGCACCTGGCCGGGGACGCTCCGGTCAACGTGGTGCACCTTTCGACCAAGCTGGGGCTCGAGGCCATCCGTGCTGCCAAAGCGCGCGGGCAGAAGAATATCTATGTCGAGACCTGCCCCCAGTATCTGATGCTCGACGACACCTGCTATCTGGAGCAGGGCGAGGACGGCTTTGCGGGCGCCAAGTACGTGATGAGCCCGCCGCTGCGCCATGCCGGCGACCGTGCCGCGCTGCGCGAGGCGCTTGCGGCCGGCGAGATCGATACGATTGCGACCGATCATTGCAGCTTTAACCTGCACGGGCAAAAGGACCGCGGGCGCGACGATTTCCGCGCCATTCCCAACGGCGGGCCCGGCGTGGAGCATCGTCCCGTCGCGATTGCCACGAGCTTTGAGGGACAGCTGGGACCCGAGGATCTGTGCCGCTTGATGAGCGAGAACCCGGCGCGCGTGTTTGGCATGTACCCGCGCAAGGGCTGTCTTGCCGAGGGCGCCGATGCCGATGTGTGCGTGTGGGATCCCAAAGCGCGCTGGACAATCAGTGCCGCGACACAGCATCAAGCTGTGGACTACACGCCGCTCGAGGGTTTTGGGGCACATGGCCGCGCCAAGGCCGTGTTTGTGAACGGCGTGCTGGTGGCGCGCGATGGCGAGCCCACCGGAGCCCAGCCCGGTCGCTACGTGCCTCGCTAGCAGCAAAGATGCCGTGTCCCCTCCGCAGTTGCGGTGAAATACGGACTGTTTGCGGCCGTCATACGGCCAAACAGTCCGTATTTCACCGCAACTGACGAGATGGGGCCGGCTACTTGAGGCTGGTGGCGATGAGGGGGCGGTTGAGGGCTGCCTCGAAGCGATCTGCCATCGTGGGGTCGCTGAGCGTGTCGACTTGGTTGAGCATGATGCGGGCATTGTTGAGGTTCAGCATCCGCAGCTCGGCATTGAGCACCTGGGCGACGCGCTCTGGGGTGGCAGTGTCGGTGAGCTCGCAGCCGCAACGCTCGCAAAAGAGCTCGGGGCGGTGGGCAACCTCGGCGACGGGTTTGCCCAGTCCCGAGGCGCCGACGACCCAGACAACGTTTGCCGTGCCAGAGGGAATCACCGGCTCCCAGGCGGCGTGCGCCTTGAGCGGGAGCCGCTTGCTGCCGTCCGCCTCGGCCAACACGTAGTCAAAGCGCTGTGCCAGCTCGTTGAGTGGCTCGGCGGGTGCGGAGAGCTTGCCTGTTTCCGGGTCTAAGACACCCGCCTGGCAAATACTCCCGCGGGCAAGTCCCGCGCACGCCTCACAGGTGCAGCCGGGAACATGCGCGGTACCCGGCTTCCAAGGTGCGGCACCCAGGCGACGATTCGACCCGTCCCACGGGACGCCGGCGACGGGAAACATGTGCGTGGTGGTGCAGAGGAGCACCCCGCCGCCGGCGCGCATGAGCTCGAGACCCAGCGTTTTCAGCAACGTCGACTTGCCGCCGCTGCCGATAATCGCGGTAATGCCCGGCTCGATCCTGAGCGCCGAGGCAAGATTGCCGCTAACCGTTTCCATCTGTTCACCGCCGTATAATACTGTGATAATAAATAATCATCAGAGTAGCGGTCGAACCGCTTTTGCTCTGCTCAAACCGTAGCACAGGGAGGTGCCCCGGGAATGCTCGTTTATGTTCGCGGCGCCGGCGATATCGCCACGGGCGTCGCCGCTCGCTTGGTGCGCGCCGGCGTGTCAGTTGTCATGGCCGATATCGCGGTTCCCACGTGCATCCGTCGCACAATCAGTTTTTGCGAGGCCATTCGCCTGGGCGAGGTCGAGGTCGAGGGCATTCGCGCCCGCTTGGCGCAGACGTCGGCCGAGGCGCTTGAGATTACCGAGGCGGGGGATGTCGCCGTGGTGGTGGACCCCCAGGCACAGATGCTCGACGAACTGAAGCCCGCGGCTGTGGTCGACGCAATTCTGGCCAAGCGCAATCTGGGTACCACGCGCGACATGGCTCCTGCCGTCATCGCCGTGGGGCCGGGCTTCACCGCGCCGGTTGACTGCGACGCCGTGATCGAAACCATGCGTGGGCATTTCCTGGGCCGTGTCATTACCCAAGGTTCGCCCCAGCCCAACACGGGCGTGCCGGGCGTCATCGCCGGATATGGCAAAGAGCGTGTTATCCACAGCCCCGCCGCCGGCGTGTTTAGGTCCGACCATGTGATCGGCGACATCGTGAGTGCCGGCGATGTGATCGGGTATGCGGGCGATTCGCCCATGTGCACGCAGATCGATGGCTGTCTGCGCGGGCTTTTGGCGAACGGCGTGCAGGTGACTGAGGGCTTTAAATGCGCCGATGTCGATCCGCGCGGCGATGCCAGCTATATCAACTACATTTCGGACAAGGCGACGTCGGTCGGCGGCGGCGTGCTCGAGGCACTCGCTATGCTCACCGATATCTTTAGAGGATAGAAGGCGGCAATGGAAAAGCTCGATGTTGTGAATGCGGCGCTTGTCGCCCTGCGTGCTGGCGAGACGTGCGAGCTCGTGGTCGTGGCCGGCACGGCGGGGTCGTCGCCGCGCGGCGTGGGCGCCTGGATGGCCGTCTTTGCCGACGGTAGCCAGGCGGGCACCATCGGCGGCGGCAAGATCGAGCTTTTTGCGCTGGACGAGGCGCGAGAGCTGCTGGCCGCGGGGCAATCGCGTCTGGTCCGCTACACCATGGGCGGCGAGAACTCCGATACCGGTATGATCTGCGGCGGAGCCATCTGCCTGTGCTATCTGCATCTGGATGCGATCCAGGCACAGTTGTTCCAGGAAATTGCCGACGTCTTGACGTGTCGACGTATCGGCGACTTCGTCATCGACTTTGAGCCGTTTATCGCAAGCGCGCTCGAAAGCGACGCTACTGAATACCATGGCGAGGAATCGCGCCGCACCATTGCGGGTTGCCCCGGGCTTTCGCTGGTGGAGGAGGGGAGTAAGGTTACCTATACAAACGCCGCCTCCGAGATTCCTCCCGCGCACATCGAGACGCTCTGCCCCGAGGGTCTGACCTATATCTTTGGCTGCGGCCACGTGGGCGCCGCGACGGCGCGGGTGCTCACGGCGGCGGGCTTTGCCGTCGTGGCGTGCGACGACCGCCCCGGCACGCTGACCCCCGATTGGGTGCCCGGTGTCTACGATCGTCGCTTGGTCGATTACAAGAACCTGAGCGAGCTGTGCCCCATCGGCCCGCGCGACCTGGTGGTCGTCGCCACGGCGGGTCACAAGTCCGATATCGACGTGGTGATTCAGGCCATGCGCGCCAAGCCTGCCTACCTGGGCTGTCTGGGCTCGCGCCGCAAGACGGCCTTTGTGCGTGCCCGCCTGGAGCAGGAAGGCTTTACGCAGGACCAGATCGACGAGCTGCACCTTCCGATCGGCGTTGCCATCGAGGCCGAGGACCCCGAGGAGATCGCCATCTCCATCGCCGCCGAGATGATCCACCTGCGCCGCACCAAACTCGTCCCCCGCAAGCGCTAATCGCATCCCCACCAATAAGTTGCGGTGAAATACGGACTGTTTAAGCCTGTTAGGCTGCCAAACAGTCCCTATTTCACCGCAACTGCTTTTTGGGATCCATTTGTGCGGGGGAGTTGTGGAGTTGTGCAGGCAGACGAGGTTTTTCTGGAAATACGCTCCCGATGCGCGTATAGTACCGGTTGTTTTGTCGGCTCCTGCTGCGTCGAGTCCAAACCGCAAAATGCCATGAGCGGTGCGGATGCAGTCAGGAGGCACGAGGACAACCCACCGTGGCCACGCCCCGTGCTTAAAACCCCAAGAAGGAGTGAACAATGGCAGAAGAGAAGTATGTGCCGCGTCTGAAGACCAAGTACAACAACGAGGTCAAGCAGCAGCTTCAGGACAAGTTCCAGTACGAGAACGTCATGATGATCCCCAAGTTTGAGAAGATCGTCGTGAACATGGGTGTCGGCGAGGCCGCTACCGATTCCAAGGCCATCGACGGTGCCGTGCGCGACCTGCGCGCCATCACCGGCCAGCAGCCGATGATCACCCGTGCCCGCAAGTCCATCGCTACCTTCCGCCTGCGCGCTGGTATGCCGATCGGCTGCAAGGTTACCCTGCGTGGCGACCGTATGTGGGAGTTCTTCGATCGTCTGACCTCCGTCGCGATCCCCCGTATCCGCGACTTCCGCGGCATCTCCGCCAAGAGCTTCGACGGCCGTGGTAACTTCTCCATGGGCGTCACCGAGCAGCTCATCTTCCCCGAGATCGACTTCGATTCCGTCGATCACCAGCGTGGTATGGACATCACTTTCGTGACCACCGCCAACACCGATGAGGAGGCCAAGGCCCTTCTGGACGCCTTCGGTTTCCCGTTCAAGAAATAGGTTCACCTGCCCTAAAAGCGCCGTTTCCACAAGGGAGCGGCGCTTGGGGCGAACAATACTCTATGTGAGGAGGATATAAGTGGCTAAGACATCGATGATCGTCAAGTGCAATCGCAAGCAGAAGTTCTCTACTCGTGAGTACACGCGCTGCCAGCGCTGCGGCCGTCCGCACTCTGTGTACCGCAAGTTCGGCCTGTGCCGTGTCTGCTTCCGTGAGCTTGCACTCAAGGGCGAGCTTCCCGGCGTTAAGAAGGCCAGCTGGTAAGTCACTACCAGCGTTTCAAGCATCCGTTTGGAACAGGGAAAACGCGCTAGTTAGGCTTTGCCGTTAAGGGCGGCGAAGAACCAAGAGCACGTGTTCATCAAGAACGAAGGAGAATCTGTATGAACCTTACAGACCCGATTGCAGATATGCTTACGCGCATCCGTAACGCTAACTCTGTGAACAAGGCCACGGTCTCCATGCCGAGCAGCAAGAAGCTCGTCGAGATCGCTCGTGTTCTGCACGAGGAGGGCTACATCGAGGGCTACGATGTCGAGGACACCGTTCCCCAGAAGACTCTGCACATCACGCTTAAGTATGGTCCCAAGAAGGCTAAGGTCATCAACGGCATCCGCCGCATTTCCAAGCCGGGCCTGCGTAAGTACACCGGCGTTGCCGACATGCCCCGCGTCCGCGGTGGCCTTGGTACCGCCATTATTTCCACCAGCCATGGCGTCATGACCGACCGCGATGCTCGCAAGCACAACGTCGGCGGCGAGATCATCGCTTACGTCTGGTAATTCGCTCGGTAGGTAGAAGGAAAGGAGATCACCGTGTCTCGTATCGGTAATAAGCCTGTCCAGATTCCCGCCGGAGTCGAAGTGGCAGTCAACGGCAACAACGTTGTCGTCAAGGGCCCCAAGGGCCAGCTCGAGCTCGATGTCTTTGAGAAGCTCGCTATCAACGTCGAGGACAACGTCCTCACCGTTTCCCGTCCCGACGACGAGCGTGAGACCCGTGCCCGCCACGGCCTCACCCGCGCCCTCATCCACAACATGGTTGTCGGCGTTTCCGAGGGCTTCGAGAAGAAGCTCGAGCTCGCCGGCGTCGGTTACCGCGTGCAGCAGAAGGGTAAGAACCTCGAGTTCTCCCTGGGCTTCTCGCACCCCGTGATCGTCGAGGCTCCCGAGGGCATTACCTTCGAGGTTCCCGACAACACCCACGTGAACGTCAAGGGTATCAACAAGCAGCAGGTCGGTCAGATCGCCGCTGAGATCCGCGGTCATCGTCCTCCCGAGCCTTACAAGGGCAAGGGTATCCACTATGTTGGCGAGCACATCCGCCGCAAGCTGGGTAAGGCCGCCAAGTAGTCGTAACCGACTCACTCGCATAAGACCAGCACCCCGTCAGGTGCTGGCAAGATCAACCTTTTTAGGAGTTTACGTATGAACAAGCATAAGGCGAAGCTGGAAGGCCTCAAGCGTCGTCAGCGTCGTGTTCGCGGCAAGGTCTCGGGTACCGCCGAGCGTCCGCGTCTTCGCGTGACCCGTACTAACGCCAACATCTATGCCCAGATCATCGACGACAGCAAGGGCTCCAGCCTGACGCTCGTCTCTGCCTCGACCCTCGAGGCCGAGTTCAAGGGCACCCACACCTCGAACAAGGAGGCTGCGGAGAAGGTCGGTCAGCTCGTTGGCAAGCGCGCCATCGAGGCCGGCATCACCAAGGTCGCCTTCGATCGTGGTGGCCGTATCTACCATGGCCGCGTCAAGGCCCTCGCCGACGGTGCTCGTGCCGCCGGTCTCGAGTTCTAGGAGGTATGTAGCACATGGCTCGTAATCAGAAGCAGCAGCGCGAGGCCTCCGAGTTCGAGGAGCGCGTCGTTTACATCAACCGCGTGTCGAAGACCGTCAAGGGTGGTCGTCGCATGAGCCTCGTCGCTCTCGTCGTCGTTGGCGACGGCAAGGGCAACGTCGGCGTTGGCATGGGCAAGTCCGCTGAGGTGCCCATGGCCATTTCCAAGGCATCTCTCGATGCCAAGAAGAACATGTTCCACGTGCCGGTGACCGAGCAGGGCACCATCCCGCACGAGGTTCTCGGCCACTTTGGTGCCGGCCGCATCATCATCAAGCCCGCTGTCGAGGGTACCGGCGTTATCGCCGGCGGCGCTGTGCGTCCCCTCTTTGAGCTTGCTGGCATCAAGAACGTCCTGTCCAAGTCCCTCGGTACCGACAACGGCCTCAACATCATCAAGGCTGCCGTCGAGGGCCTCAAGGAGCTCTCCAGCCCTGAGGACGTCGCGGCTCGCCGTGGCCTGACGGTCTCCGAGATGTTCGTCGGTAAGGAGAACTAAGCATGGCTGACACCATCAAGATCAAGCAGGTCCGCAGCACCAACGGTTGCAAGCAGGACCAGGTCCGTACTGTCCGTGCCCTCGGTCTCCACAGGATCCGCGAGGTTCGCGAGATTGCTGACAACGAGTCCGTCCGCGGCATGATCTTCAAGGTCAAGCACCTTGTCGAGATTGTAGAGGAGTAGCAAATGCAGCTTCACGATCTTACTCCCGCGCCCGGTTCCACCAAGAACCACAAGCGCGTCGGCCGTGGCAATTCTTCGGGCCACGGCACCACTTCTGGCCGCGGTCAGAAGGGCCAGGGTTCCCGCTCTGGTGGCACCAAGGGTGCCGGCTTCGAGGGTGGCCAGACTCCGCTGGCTATGCGCCTGCCCAAGCTTCCGGGCTTCCGTAACCCCCGTCGTATCGAGTACACCGCTGTTAACGTTGAGCGTCTCGAGCGTAAGTTCGAGGACGGCGCTGTGATCGACGGTGCCGCTCTTAAGGCCGCTCGCATCACCAAGAGCGAGTTCGAGCCCGTCAAGGTGCTCGGCAATGGTGAGCTCACCAAGAAGTTCACGGTCAAGGTCGACAAGGTCAGCGCTTCTGCGCAGGCCAAGATCGAGGCCGCTGGCGGAAAGGTCGAGCTGCCGTGCTAAATGGTCTTAAGAATGCTTTCCGCATCAAAGAATTGCGCGAAAAGATTCTTTTTACCATAGCTATGCTCGTCGTGTACCGCATTGGTGCGCACGTTCCTGTGCCCGGCATTCCCTTCCAGGGGATGCTGGGCCTTTTCTCGACCGATAACAATTCGGTCGCCGCTGGTGCTATGGCCCTCCTGAATCTTTTCTCTGGCGGCGCGTTGAGCTATGTGTCGGTGTTTTCGCTGGGCATCATGCCTTACATCACCAGCTCGATCATCCTCCAGATGCTCCAGGCCGTCGTGCCTTCCCTGCATGAGCTTGCCCGCGAGGGCGAGGTCGGTCAGACCAAGATTACGCAGTATTCGCGTTACCTCACCCTGGCTCTGGCAATCCTCAACTCCGTTGGTTACCTCTTCCTCTTTAAGAGCTTCGGCATCAGCTTCAATGGCGCCGGCGCTCCCGAGATCATCTTCGACCTCATGATCGTCGGCACGCTCACTGCGGGCGCCATGCTGATCATGTGGATTGGTGAGCTCATCACCCAGCGCGGTATCGGCAATGGCATGTCGCTGATCATCTTCGCGAACATCATGGCCGGTCTGCCGCAGGCTATCTTCTCCAGCACCGAGGGCAATGCCGGTGGCATCATCACCATGGTGATCATCTGCGCCATCATCCTGCTGGTTATCCCGTTGATTGTTTTCCTTGAGCGCGGCCAGCGCCGCATCCCGGTCTCCTACGCTAAGCGCGTCGTGGGCCGTCGCATGATGGGTGGCCAGACCACCTACCTGCCCATCAAGGTCAACACCGCGGGTGTCGTGCCGATCATCTTCGCTTCGGCGCTGCTGTACTTCCCGGCTCAGATTGCCGTGTTCTTCCCCGGCATCGGCTGGATCCAGGCAGTTGCCTCTGCGCTTTCGCGCGGCTGGCTCAACTGGGTGCTTAACGTTGTCCTCATCGTGTTTTTCGCGTACTTCTACACGTCCATGGTGTTCAACCCCGATGACACGGCCGACAACCTTAAGAAGCAGGGCGGCTTTATTCCGGGCGTGCGTCCGGGTAGGGCTACCGCGGCCTACATCAAGAACGCGCTCAACAAGATTACGCTTCCCAGCGCTGTCTTTTTGGCGCTCATCGCCATCGTGCCTTCGATCATCTTCTCCTTCACGGGTAACCATCTGATCCAGGCATTTGGCGGCACGTCCATCCTCATCATGGTCGGCGTCGTGCTCGACACAGTCGATAAGCTCGAAGGCCAGATCAAGATGTATGATTACGATGGATTCTTTAAATAGGCTAGAGGAGGATTGCTCATGAACCTCGTATTGCTCGGAGCTCCGGGTGCCGGTAAGGGCACCGTCGCACAGGAGCTCGTCGCCGAGTTTGGCGTCGCCCACATTTCCACGGGCGACCTGCTGCGTGCTGCCGTCAAGGGTGGCACCGAGCTTGGTATTCAGGCTAAGAAGTACATGGACGCTGGCGAGCTCGTTCCCGACCAGCTCGTGATCGACCTTGTCAAGGAGCGCCTTGCCGCCGATGACGCCCAGCAGGGCTTCATCCTCGACGGCTTCCCGCGCAACACCGCCCAGGCCGTGACGCTCGATTCCGAGCTCTCCGCCATGGGTCGCGAGATCGATTGTGCTCTTCTGGTCGATGTGGCCCCCGAGGTCATCATCGATCGTCTGTCTTCGCGTCGCACCTGCCGCGCCTGCGGTTACACCGGCACCGCTGCCGATGCCACCTGCCCCAAGTGCGCAGGCGAGATGTATCAGCGCGACGACGACAAGCCTGAGACCATCAAGAACCGTCTCGACGTCTACGAGAAGTCCACGAGCCCGCTCGTCGACTACTATCGTGGCCAGGGTCTGCTCAAGTCGGTCAACGGTGACCAGGCTCGCGAGACCGTGTACGGGGATGTCAAAGAGGCTCTCGGTCTATGATCAAGATTAAGTCTGCAACGCAAATCGAGCAGATGAAGAAGGCAGGAGCGCTATCTAAGATGGCGCTCCGCCACGTTGGAGCCATGGTGCGCCCCGGCGTTTCCACCTTTGAGCTCGATCAGCTCGCGGAGCAGATTATCCGCATGCATGGCGGCACCCCGGCCTTTAAGGGTTACGGCGGGTTCCCGGGGACCATTTGCGCATCGATCAACGATGCCGTGGTCCACGGTATTCCCAACCCCGACATGATCCTGCGCGATGGCGATATCATCTCCATCGATACGGGAGCCGTTGTCGACGGTTGGGTCGGCGATAACGCTTGGACGTTTTTCGTCGGCACCCCCACGCCCGAAGCCAAGGCTTTGTGCGAGGTCACGCGCGATTGCCTTAAGGCTGCCATCGAGCAGGCTGTTCCCGGTAACCATATCGGGGACGTCGGTTATGCCGTTCAGTCCCTCGCCGAGTCTCACGGTTACGGTGTGCTTCGCGATTATGTGGGCCATGGCATTGGCCGCGTGATGCACGAGGACCCCAACGTTCCTAACTATGGAAAGAAGGGGAGGGGCGTTCGCCTCCAGGCCGGCATGGTCATTGCCATCGAGCCGATGGTTACGATGGGTTCCAACCATGTGAGCACGGGCTCCGACGGTTGGATCGTCACGACCAACGACCACCTGCCCGCCGCGCACTACGAGAACACCGTCGCCATTACCAATGACGGTCCGGTGATTCTCACCACGGATGCCCAAGGTGCTTGGTGTTCGCTCCAAGGCGGAGAAATGTAAAAGTCGCCGCCTCCTGATGCCCAACCTCGCCTTTCAATTTCGAAGGCATGACCCCAAGGTCTATGCCTTCTCATTTCAAGGCGATCTTGGGCATCAGGGAACGGCTTTGTTTTACATTTCAAATGTAACAAGTTCCACTTAGTTGTGGAGCCATTACGAAGTTATTACGATGCGTGCATACGTGTTGTAGAATACTCAATCGCTGTCGTTTTCTAGAGAAAGATGATTGCTTGTGAAGAAGGAAGACGCAATTGAGCTCGAGGGTACGGTAAAGGAACCGTTGCCCAACGCCATGTTTAAGGTCGAGCTCGAGAACGGTCATTCGGTTCTGTGCAACATTTCTGGCAAGATCCGAATGAATTACATCCGTATTCTCCCCGGTGACAGGGTTGTCGTGGAGCTTTCCCCGTACGACCTGACCCGCGGCCGCATCACCTATCGCTACAAATAGCGGCACGCATACACGCACTCCATTTCCGACTGCAGGCTTAGCTCAACCTACGGTCGGATTGTGTGTGAAGACCAGCCATAGTTTTAAACGCCTGCGGCTGGGCGAGTAGATAGTAGGGAAGTAGTTTGAGCGCTACCGAAAGGAAGAACGATGAAGGTACGTCCTTCGGTCAAGAAGATGTGCGATAAGTGCAAAATCATTAGGCGCCATGGCAAGGTCCTCGTCATTTGCGAGAACCCCCGTCATAAGCAGCGTCAGGGTTAAGAGAGGAGACTACGTTGGCCCGTATTAATGGTGTCGACCTCCCGCGTGAGAAGCGCGTTGAGATCGGTCTGACCTACATTTACGGCATCGGCCGCACCACTGCGACGAAGATTTGCGTCGAGTGCAACGTTAACGTGGATACGCGCGTTAAGGACCTCACCGAGGATGAGGTTAACGCCATCCGCGATTATATCGATAAGAACCAGATCATGGTTGAGGGCGACCTCCGCCGTGAGCGCAACCAGAACGTCAAGCGCCTTATGGACATCGGCTGCAACCGCGGCCTTCGTCACCGCAAGGGCCTCCCGGTCCGCGGCCAGCGCACCCACACTAACGCTCGTACCCGCAAGGGCCCGAAGCGTCAGATCGGTGCTAAGAAGAAGAAATAAGGAGCGCTAGATAGATGGCTACTGCTAAGAAGAACGTTCGCGCTGCCCGTCTGAAGCGCGCGGACCGTAAGAACATTTCCGTGGGCCAGGCTCACATTCGTTCTACGTTCAACAACACGATCGTTTCGATCACCGATCCCCAGGGCAACGTCATTTCCTGGAAGTCGGCTGGCCAGGTGGGCTTCAAGGGCTCCCGTAAGTCCACGCCGTTCGCTGCCCAGATGGCTGCCGAGGCTGCTGCCAAGCAGGCCATGGAGCACGGTATGAAGAAGGTTTCCGTCTTCGTCAAGGGCCCCGGCTCCGGTCGTGAGACCGCCATCCGCTCCCTCCAGGCTGCTGGCCTCGAGGTCTCGAGCATCCAGGACAAGACCCCCATTCCGCACAACGGCTGCCGCCCCAAGAAGCGTCGCCGCGTGTAACTGAAAGGATCGTATCAATATGGCAATCGACAGGACTCCTGTTCTTAAGCGCTGCCGTCAGCTCGGGATCGATCCCGCTGAGCTCGGTTACAGCAGCAAGAAGGAATCTATCCGTCAGCCCAAGCGCCGTCGCAAGGAATCTGAGTACGGCATGCAGCTGCGCGAGAAGCAGAAGGTCAAGTTCATCTATGGCGTTCTGGAGAAGCAGTTCCACGGCTACTTCAACAAGGCCCGTAAGATGAACGGCGTCACCGGTGAGAACCTCATGATCATTCTTGAGTCTCGCCTCGACAACGTCGTCTTCCGTCTTGGCTTCGCCCGCACCCGCAAAGAGGCTCGTCAGTCCGTCCGTCACGGTCACTTCACCGTGAACGGCAAGCGCGTGGACATCCCGTCCTACCGCGTCAAGGCCGGCGACGTCGTCGCTGTCGGCGAGAAGTTCCGTGACCTCCTCCCCATCAAGGAGGCCCTGATTTCCTCCGAGCGCTTTGAGGTCCCTGGCTGGCTCGAGGTCGATATCGAGAAGCTGTCTGGTAACGTGCTCGCTCTGCCGACGCGTGAGCAGATCAGCGGTGATATCAACGAGCAGCTCATCGTCGAGCTCTACTCTAAGTAGTCCATCCGGGCTGCTGAGGCTGGAGGTAATACATGTCAGAATTCATTAGGCCTCAGGTTCAGGTCGAAGAGATCAACGAGACGTCTGCTCGTGTCTCCGTCGAGCCGCTCGAGCGTGGTTACGGCGATACGCTGGGTAACTCCCTTCGTCGCGTTCTTCTGTCCTCGCTCGAGGGTGCCGCCGTCGAGGCTATTCAGATCGATGGCGCGCACCACGAGTTCATGACCATCCCTAACATGGTCGACGATGTCACCGACATCGTCCTGAATGTCAAGGGTCTTGTCTTCAGGGCTCTCGGCACGACCGACGAGGCGACCGCCACCATTTCGGTTGACGGCCCCTGCGAGGTCACCGGTGCGGACTTCTTTATTCCGTCCGAGTTTGAGCTGGTCAACCCCGAGCAGCACATCGCTACGCTCACCGAGGGTGGCCATCTCACCATGAGCATGCGCATCGGCTATGGCCGCGGCTATGTTTCTGGCGAGGCCAACAAACGCGACAACGATCCCATCGGTGTGATCCACGTCGACTCGCTGTACTCGCCGGTTTCCCGTTGCGCCAAGCTCGTTGAGGCTTGCCGTGTCGGTCAGCACACCGACTACGACCGCCTTGTCCTCGAGATCGAGACCAACGGCTCCATCGCCCCGCGCGACGCCGTGGTCCAGGCTGCCAATATCATTAACCAGCATATGGCTGCCTTTATGAACCTTGCCGAGACCCCCGAGGTCGAGGAGGAGGCTTCGATCTTCGCTCCCGAGGTCACCAACGACAACGCTGAGCTGGACAAGCAGATCGAGGATCTGGACCTTTCCGTCCGTTCTTACAACTGCCTTAAGCGCGCCAGCATTCACTCGGTCCGTCAGCTCGTTGAGTTCTCGGAGAACGATCTGCTCAACATCCGTAACTTCGGTGTTAAGTCGATCGAGGAAGTGAAGGACAAGCTTGAGTCCATGGGCCTGAGCCTGAAGGCTTAATGCTTCGCATATTTGAGGAGAAACTAGACCATGCGTCATAACGTTAAGAAGGGCCTGAAGCTCGGCACCGATGCGAGCCACACCAAGGCCATGAAGAAGAGCCTTGCTAAGGCCCTCTTCGAGAACGACCGCATCAAGACCACCGAGACCCGCGCTAAGGCGCTGCGTTCGGTCGTCGATCCGATCATCACCTGGGCCAAGAAGGGCGACCTGCACTCTCGTCGTCTGGCTATCGCCAAGCTCGGCGATAAGCAGCTCGTTGCCGAGATCTTCGACAAGGCTGCTCAGGGCATGTGGCAGGACCGCAACGGCGGTTACACCCGCATCATGAAGCTCGGTAACCGCAAGGGCGACAACGCTCCCATCGTTATCATGGAGCTCGTCACCGAGCCTTGCACGCCTAAGGCTAAGAAGGCTGCTCCGGCCCCCAAGAAGGCCGCTGCTCCCAAGAAGGTCGAGGCTGCCGAGGAGGCTCCTGCTGAGGAGACCGCTGAGTAGACAATCCGTCTGCATAGGCTATATTCGAGGGGTACGTTCGCGTACCCCTCTTTTTTTGTCGCGATACCGTTGCTTGTTTGTTGGGAGCGCCCATGACTGCGCCGTCTGATTTCAATTCGATTTCCGAGCTTGACGCCACGCTCGTATTTCGCGTGGCCTATGATGGCTCGTCGTATAGCGGATTTGCCGAGCAGCCGGGACAGACGACGGTTGCGGGTGAGCTACGTCGAGCTATTGAGACGCTCCTGCGCCGTCCGATCGACCTGACGTGTGCGGGACGTACCGATGCCGGCGTGCATGCGGTGGCACAGTTTATCAGCGTGCCCGTAACGGACGCTGAGTTGGCTTTGACGCGCCGTAGGTGGCTGAGGGCTATGGATGCCCTCCTGCCCAAAGATATCGCCATAAACGAGGTCTACAAGGCCCGTAAAGGCTTTTCTGCACGCTTTGATGCGCGTTCCCGTACGTATACGTACCGTATTGCCGATCGCGACGCGCGCCCTGTGCTTTCGCGCGGTGCGGTGTGGTGGCATCGCTACCCATTGGATGTTGAGGCGATGTCTGCGGCCTGTCCCGCGCTGCTGGGCGAGCAGGACTTCAAGAGCTTTTGCAAGGTGGCGTCTGCCGTGGGCAAGCCCACGCACCGCTGCGTGATGCGTGCCGAGTTTGGCCATGAGATTGCGTTTGGCGAGGACATCCTGACGTTTACCATCGAGGGCAATGCGTTCCTGCATTCGATGGTCCGTACGATCGTGGGCACGCTTGTCGAGATTGGCATGCATCGCCGTGAACCCGAGTGGATGCGTGAGGTCATCGATGCTTGCGACCGTACCGCTGCGGGCCCCACGGCTCCTGCCTGCGGCCTTACGTTTATGGGCGTGGATTACGATCCCGCCGAGCTTGTCGTGCTCGACTAGGGGAGGGCTCGGCGCGTCGTGCGTCGGCACCTGTCATCTGTGGGCTGCGCGTGTGCAACATCTGTTCTTGGCGTGCAATACAACCGGTGTCTCATTGCTTTTATTGCCGGGGTGTACCATGAACGACAGTTTGATTCACTGCTGTCGAGAGGACGGATAACTTGGTTCGACGTGGCTCGCATCCGCGACTTTCGGTGATCCTTGTGGTAGAAGGTTCGCCCAGCTATGCGATGCGTGCGCTCGAGAGTATCCAGAACCAAGACCTCTACGATTTGCAGATTGTCGTTGTCTGCCGCGATGCTGCGCCCGGTGTGCGCCATTCGCTTCAAGTTGCTGCCGACAGGGACATCCATATTGATTTGATTGACGTCGAGGACGCGAAGCGCGGCGCTTGTCTTCGTGCCGGTTTTGCTGCCTCGCGCGGCTCTCAAATCATCGCTATGAACGCCGATGAGTGGTTTGCTCCGCAGTCCCTTTCCAAGATGGTCAATATCGCGTGCGATACTACGGCAGACATAGTGCTCCCCACGGTGTCGCTCGACCGCTATGATGCACATCGAGAGCGCCATTCGCGCGTCTTGGATGCTGCTCATATTTCCATTGATAGCAAATCTTCGATGGTGGCCGGGCTGCCTCAGTTGATTTTAGGCGGCCTAGTCGTTCAGACCTCTGGTGTGATGTACAGCCGCTCGCTGTTTGAGGCATGCCTTTTGTGCGACAAGGTGTTTCGCACAGTTGGGTTTATGGCATGCGCGCTTTCGCAGACACGATGCGTGTCCGGCTGCGGCGATGCTTGTTTCCACACGGCGGCACCTAAACTTACAGATGCCTTTGATCCCACCATGTATGCCAAGGTATCCGATGACACTCGAGCGCTCGACGAGCTTGCGGACTCACTCTCGGAAGCAGACAGCGGTGGTCGGCTCAAGCTGGCAAGCCAAAAGTTCTACTTTGCCGGACTGGTCGCCTGCATCGAGAATTTGTGTCTGAGCCCGCATGGGGTGTCGTCAATCGAGCGTTCCGCCCGCATGCGTGATATGCTCGATGCGCCTCGAACCCGTCAGATGGTCGCCGCGCTCAAGGATAACCATCGGGGGCTCGGTCTGTTGTTTGGGCCGATCGCCAGCGCCAAGCCCGCGCGCTGCGTGATGTGTACGCATCTGGCAGCTTTTCTTAACCGGACGGGCGCAAAAACCGCCTAAACGGCTCATTTCGAAACAAACTTGCATAGAATTGTTTCGAAATGCGTTCTTATACACAAAAGCCTTCAAATAGCGTTAAACTATTCAATCACTGATTGATTGTCTCCGCCATCTTTTGGAGAGAGGGTTTGTATGGCTAAAAAACGCAATGGGCGCCAGGATGCCATTAGAGATATTGTGCGCAATAAGGACGTCCGCACGCAGCGCGTGCTGGTCGATGAGCTCCGCGCTATGGGCTTTGATTGCACGCAGGCGACTGTCTCTCGCGATATTGCCGACATGGGGCTGCGTAAGCTCCCTGAGGGCATCTATGTTCTGGCAGAGGACCTGCACCTGCAGCGTATGGTTTCCGAGCTCGTAACGGGCGTTCTGCGTACCGATAATCTGGTTATGATCAAGGCTCAGCCTGGCACGGCTTCCGGCATCGCCGCCGCCGTTGATGCGGCAGAGCTGCCCGATGTGCTTGGCTCGCTTGCCGGCAACGATACGATTTTGGTTATTGCCCAGACGGCCGAGGACGGCGAGCGTCTTGAGGCGCTGATCAATAAGCTGAGCAATTCTCGCAAGTAGGCGTGCGGGTCGTGCGCTCGGCACTGTGTGCGTGACATAGTGGCTTGTAAGGGGTATCGACGTTGGTCGGTACCCCCTTTTTTTGTTTGCCGGTATAAAGACCGCCCCCCAGGTCGCTTTAAACTAAAAGGCCCCCGAGCAGTTTAATAAGCTGCTCGGGGGCCTTGTTGCTTATGGCCGGATGATTTCTAGCCGACCGTATCGTCAGGCGTGGGCGAGGGGTCGGGAGTGGGCGTAGGCATAGGCGTAGGCGTAGGCGTAGGCGTGCCGCCATCGCCGCCGGTCGAACCACCAGTTGAGCCGCCCGTCGAGCCACCGGTCGTACCGGTGCCGCCGGTGGTGTCGCCACCCGTGGTCTCGGTGGTCGTGGTCGTCGTGGTAGTCGTTGTGGTGGTTTCCTCTTCGTCCTCGTTCTCGTCCTTGTCGTCGTTCTCCGTCTTCTTGGCGTTGTTGGTGCCGTAGAACTTCCAGACGCTGTTGTTCTTGTAGGTGGGCGCCGTTCCGGTCGCAAACTCCTCGCGCTCGGTACCGGTCAGAACGGTGTTCATAAACCGCTTAAAGACAGGCAGGTTGGTGCTGTCGCCCAGCAGGTCCGTGCCGTATTTTTGGATGGGGATCTCACCTGCGGAATAGCCGGTCCACAGGGCGCACGCCAGCTGCGGGGTATAGCCGCAGAACCACAGGTTGGTGGTGTTGTCGGTGGTGCCCGTTTTGCCGGCATAGGGCTGGTTGACGCTCAAGGCGCCGGCAGCACCCGTACCGCTGCCCTGCATGACGCCGGACAGAACATCGGTGACCGCGGCGGCCTCGCCCTCGGTAAGCACCTGTGAGGGATTGTCCGTGTGCTGGTACAGCACCGAACCGGTACGAGAGTCAATCTCGGTGATGGCGATCGGCTGGCGATAGTAGCCGCCGTTGGCAAACGTCGCGTAGGCGGCGGCCATCTCGAGCGGCGAGATCGAGCCGGTGCCGAGCGTCATGACGGGAACGTCCTCGATGTTGTCTTTGGCGGGATCGATGCCGAGCTTTTTGACGAGCGAGATGATCTTGCTGTTGCCGACGGCTTCCGCCACCTGGATGTAGCCGGTGTTGGAGGAGTATGCCGTCGCCTGCTTAAGCGTGATGTTGCCATAGCTATGGTTGGCGTAGTTTTGGACCTCGGTCGTGGTGCCCTTGGCCTTGAGCGGCGAGTTGCAGTTGAGGGTGACGTTGGGGTTCATGCCGTTTTGGATGGCAGTTGCCAGCGTAAAGGCCTTAAAGGTGGAGCCGACGGGACGCTTGGCCGTGGCATGGTTTACGTGGTTCTCGTCGGCGTTGTAGTCGTAGCCGCCCACCATGCACTTGATGTAGCCGGTCTTGGGGTCGACGACGACCATGCCCATGTCCAGGCCGTCGAGTGAGAGCGTGTCGAGCTGCTCGCGGACGGCATTCTCTGCCACCTGCTGCATCGTGGGGTCGATGGTGGTCTTGACGGTCAGACCGCCCTTAAAGAGCACGTCGGTCGAGAACTCCTGCTCCAGCAGCTGCTTGACATAGGCGACAAAGTAGGGCTGCGAGTATACGTCGACGCCACTGCCCGAGATTTCGGTCACGTTGAGGGTGATGGGCTCGGCCTGTGCGGCGTCGTGCTCCTCCTGCGTAATGTGGCCCAGGCGCAACATGTTGTCGAGGACCTTGTTGCGGCGAGACAGTGCCAGATCGGGATTGACCGTGGGGTCGTACTGCGAAGGCGAGTTGGGAAGGCCGATCAACAGTGCGGCTTCGCTCAGGGTGAGGTCGGCGGCGCTCTTGGACAGGTAGGTCTCGGCTGCGGCCTCGATGCCGTAGGCGCCGTGGCCGTAATAGATGGTGTTGAGGTACATCATGAGGATCTCGTCTTTGGAGTACATGTCCTCCATCTTTACGGCGATGTAGGCCTCGCGCACCTTACGCTCGATGGTCGAGTCGAACTGCTCCTCCTGCAGAATGGTGTTGCGCACCAGCTGCTGGGTGATAGTCGAGGCGCCTTCGTGCCCGCCGCCGAGGGTTGCCACCGCAGCACGCGCGATACCCCACAGGTCGATACCGCCGTGCTCGTAGAAGCGCTCGTCCTCGACGTCAACGGTGCCCTGCAGCACGTAGGGGGAGACCTCGTCCTTGGTGATGGACTTGCGGTTTTGCGTGTAGAAGCTCGCGATCTTGTTGCCGTTGCAGTCGACGATCTCGGTGGGCTCGCTCACCAGATACGCGTTGGCGTCGGTGTAGTCGGGCAGATCGGACAGCCAGCGGTTGACGTTGCCGACCATGCCGATGCCAAATGCCACGCCCGCGATAAGCAAAAAGCCCAAAAACGAGAGCAGGATTATGGGCAGGGCATGCGTCTTTGAACGGCTGCGTCCCTGTCGTTGGCGAGGACCCATATATTGACCTCCAGGTATGTCGTGCCGGACGGCGGATATGCCGTCGGGGCAGGATGGACATAAGTTATTACACGATAAACCAAACGGGGCGCGCGAGGCCTCGTGTATGCTGGAAGACGGCATTTTTCAGAGTGAATGCATACCTTGGTAAGGAGTTTGCCGATGGCGATTCGGACGATGGGGCCGAGCGGACAATACGAGACTGGATTGGATGCTGCCGGTGCGGCGCTGCCCGAGCTGCTGGCGCCGGCGGGCGGGCTCGACCAGATGCTTGCGGCCATCGCCGCGGGTGCCGATGCCATCTATGCGGGGTTGGGCGGCTTTAACGCCCGTGTGAGCGCTCATGGCTTTACGGATGACGAGTTTGCGCGCGGTTGTGCCGTGGCGCATGCTCATGGCGTGCGTGTGTACGTGACGCTCAACGTGTTCGTGTTTGACGATGAACTGTCCGACGCGGTGGCGCTGGGAGCTCATGCACTGGAGCTGGGCGCCGATGCTCTGATTGTGGCCGATGCCGGGTTGGCCTGCGCGCTGCGCGCGGCGATTCCCGGGGTCGAGATTCACCTGTCCACGCAGGCGGGCGCTCATAGCGAGGGTGCCGTGCGGCTTGCCGCCGACGAGCTGGGGGTCGAGCGCGTGACGACGGCACGCGAGCTGACGGTCGACGAGATTGCGGCGCTATGTGCCACGGGCGTGCCCATCGAGGTATTCTGCCACGGTGCGATTTGCATCGGCTATTCGGGGGCGTGCGAGTTCTCGGCCCTGCGGCGTGGGCGCTCGGCGATGCGCGGCGACTGCACGCAGCCGTGCCGCCTGGCGTACGACCTGGTGGACGAGGCGGGGCAGAGCGTTGTCGCCGTCGAGGGAGATCGCCTGCTGTGCCCGCGCGACTATCTGGGTATTGCGCATCTGCCCGAGCTTGTAGATGCCGGCGTGGCGTCGCTTAAGATCGAGGGGCGCATGAAGAACCCCGATTACGTATTCAACGTGGTGCGGGTGTGGCGCCGGGCACTCGATATGCTGTGCGACGGCGCGTGGGACCCCGGTGCCGTGGAAGAGCTTGAACGCGAGCTGGGAAGGTCGTTTAACCGTGGGTTTACCGATGCGTACCTGCGAGGGCGTTCGGGTGCCGAGCTGATGAGCTTTGAGCGCGCAATTAACCAGGGCGTGCGCGTGGGGCGCTTGGTCGCTGTGGGCCACGAAGAGGTGACCGTTGAGCTCGACGCCGCCGTGGCGGCGGGTGACACGCTCGAGATTCGGTTCTATCCGGGTGCCGACGCGCGTCCCGATGTGCCCAAGCGCTGGCCGCAGGTGCCCTGCCCGGTGGATGCCGCAGCGGGGAAGCGCGTCGTCGTGCATTGCAAGCGTAAGGTGGACACGGGCTGCGAGGTGTACCTGATTCGCAGCGCCGGCGTGTTGGATCAGACGGCGGCAGTGTTGGAGCGCATGCGGGCCGAGGCGGATGCGATTGCGCCCGTTGCGCGTGCCGTTGAGGTGCTGCCCTTTGAGGGCGTTGCGGTGGATGGCGGTGCGTCCACGGAGTTGGTGGAGTGCGCGGTTCCCACTCGCATGGTTTTTGCTTGGCAGCTGATGGATGCCGACCCGCGCGGAGAACTTGATTTGTCCGACGCCGTTGTGGTGCTTGACGAGGTGCGCCGCACGGGTGACGCTGACTGGACCCGCTCACTGATACAGCGTGCCGGGCGCGTCGTCTGCCGCAACCTGGGACAGGTGGTGATCGCTCGCGAGCTGGGCGTGACGTTTGACGTGGCGGCGCCGGTGTTCTGCGCGAATCGGGCCACGCTTACCTGGCTGCGCGGACTCGGTGCGGGGCGGGTGTGCTTGCCGGCGGAGTTGCTCGGCAATGATGCGGAGCGTATTGCCGAACTGGCCGCTGAACCCGGCGTCTTGGGTCCGGTCGACGCCGACCGTCCCGAGCTTATGGTGTGCGAGCACTGCCTGCTGACCGCCGAGGGCGTCTGCGCCACCGATGCGACGGGACAGGTTCGTTGCCGCGACTGCTTGCGTCGTCGGCAGGTACGCTATCTGGTCGAGCGTGACGGTACACGTCTGCCAGTTGCCATTGACGCATGCGGCAGGACGAGGATTTTCCTGTCGTAGGTGCTGCGTCGCATCAGTTTGTTATCATAAGAGAGTTTATGGACTTCCAGCACCGCCGTTTTCGGCGAGGGTGCTATAGCAAAAGGAGGATACCCAATGCTGTCTGTTGACGAGCAAATGCGTATCATCACCTCGGGCGCCGCGCAGATCGTTCCCGAGGCCGACCTTCGCAAGAAGCTTGAGAAGGGCGAGCCCCTCAACATCAAGCTCGGCGTCGACCCCACCAGCCCCGACCTGCACCTGGGCCACGCCGTGCCGCTGCGCAAGATGCGTCAGTTCCAGGACCTGGGCCACAACGTCACCCTCATCATCGGCAACGGTACCGCGTTGATTGGCGACCCTTCGGGCAAGAATTCCACCCGTCCGCAGCTTTCGCAGGAGCAGATCGAGGCCAATGCCGAGACCTACGTGAGCCAGGCCATGAAGATCCTGGATCCCGAGAAGACCACCATCGTGCACAACGGTGACTGGATCCTTTCGATGGATCTGGCCGGTCTGCTGCAGGTGTGCTCCAAGTTCACCGTCGCCCGCATCCTCGAGCGCGACGACTTTACCAAGCGCTACCAGTCTCAGACGCCGATCGCCCTGCATGAGTTCCTGTATCCCGTGATGCAGGCTTTCGACTCCGTGCAGATCAAGGCCGACGTCGAGATGGGCGGCACCGATCAGCTCTTCAACCTGCTCGCTGGCCGTGAGCTCATGGAGAAGATGGGCATGGAGCCGCAGATCGCGCTTACCATGCCGCTGCTCGAGGGCACCGATGGCGTGCGCAAGATGTCCAAGTCCTACGGCAACTACATCGGCCTGACCGACGCGCCCAAGGACATGTTCGGCAAGACCATGTCCATCCCCGACGAGATGATCGGCAAGTACTATCGTCTGGCCAGCTCGCTCACCCCGGCAGAGGTCGACAAGATCGATGCCGCCCTGGCCGATGGTTCTGCCGACCCCTACGAGCTCAAGCGCGCTCTGGGCCGTGACCTGTGTGACACCTACCACGGCGCCGGTGCCGGCGACGAGGCTCAGGCCGAGTTCGACCGCGTGTTCAAGGAGGGCCAGCTCGCCGACTTCCCCGAGAAGCACGTTGAGCTGACTGTTAACGACGAGGGCCAGATCTACCTCGCCGGCCTGCTCAAGGACTTGGGTCTTTCGGCGAGCGCCGGCCAGGCTCGTCGCGATATCGACGGCGGCGGTGTCAAGATCAACGGCAAGGCTGTGGCTCCCAAGAGCTATAACATCGATCCCAGCGCCCTCAAGCTGGGCGACACCCTCTCCGTAGGCAAGCGCAAGGGCTTTAAATTGGTCTAGCAAGTAGGTCAACCTAACATGTGCAATAGGGCCGCAGCCGGAACTCCCGACTGCGACCTTTTGAGTTGCGGTGAAATAGTTCCTAAAAATGCCATACGGGCGCCCAGGCAGGAACTATTCCACCGCAACTTTTTTCTCCGTCCCCAAGGGATCATTTGGCGGTGCCGTTAAGCGGATGGGGTGTTAGCGGGACCTCCTTTTGGGCATACAATTGCTATTGGCTTGCTGCGGTGAAGGCTCGTCCGCTCCGCAGTTATTTCTACAGTTAAAGGAGAATGTATGTCCGTTGAGGTCATGAGGTCTGTGATCGAGGCCGCCGAGGGTCGTGCGCCCGTCGACACGCTGTTTACCAATGCGCAGATTGTCGACGTATATGGCCAGCGCGTGGCGCCCGGTAACGTTGCCGTCAAGGATGGCGTAATCGTCGGCGTGCTCTACGACGGTCGCGACGATGCCGCCGGTACCTACGAGGCTGCCGAGGTTATCGACTGCCAGGGTCGCTATCTCGCCCCCGGTTTTATCGACGGACATCTGCACATTGAGTCCTCGAACATCCGCCCCGCCGAGTATGCGCGCATGGCGGCGACGCGCGGCACCACCACTGCCATTGCCGACAGCCACGAGATCGCCAACGTAGCGGGGCTCGACGGCCTGCGCTTTATGATCGAGGACGGTCGTCGCGCGCCCATTTCCATCAAGTACATGATGCCCTCGTGCGTGCCCGCGCTGCCCGATGAGCAAGCGGGCGCTGTGATTACCGCCGCTGACATGCAGACGTTTTTTGCCGAGCATCCGGGCGACGTTTTTGGCCTCGGCGAGATGATGAACCTGCCGGGTGTCTTTATGGCCGATCCCGAGACCTGCGCTCGTATCGATGCTGCCAACCAGACACCGTCCAAGCAGGTCGACGGCCATGCGCCACTTGTTGCCGGCAAGGACCTCAACGCCTATGCCGCAGCGGGCATTATCGCCGATCACGAGTCGACGATTCCCGAGGAGGCCCTTGATAAGCTGTCCCGCGGCATGTATGTGATGCTGCGTGAGGGTACGTGTAGCCACGACCTGGCCAACTTGTCGCCGATGCTGCTGGAGAACCCCGCCCGCGCCCGTCGTTGCTGCTTTGCGACCGACGACCGCGCTCCCTCAGATGCGCTTTCGACCGGTATGATCGACAATGCCTGCCGCGTGGCTATCGAGGCCGGTATTGACCCCGTGGTTGCCATCTCTATGGCGTCCCTTTCCACGGCCGAGGCGTTTGGCCTGGACCACGGTTGCCGCGACCCGCACGAACTGCGTGGCGCCATCGCCCCGGGCAAGCGTGCCGACCTGCTGGTGCTCAACGACCTGACGTTTGCCACGGCTCCGCATTGCGTGTATGCCGCCGGTGCTCTGGTGGCGCAGGACGGCACCTTTGTGGGCGAGATCGCACCCGAGATGGCCGAGGTTGCGGCCCTTGCCGATGAGCTGCGTGTTTCCGTTAAGCTGCCGAAGCTATCGCTCGACGTGTTCGACTATGCCTTTAAGCCGGGCGAGGCCGTGATCGACGTGGTGCCGGGCAAGGCCATCACGGGCATAGTTCGTCCCGAGAATGCCGAGGGTCTGCGCCGCATTATGCTGATCGAGCGTCACGGTCGCGGCGTGTCGCTGCAGGCCGAGGGCGCCGATGGCGACGGTCCCGCCGGCATGGGGCTCGTCGGCAAGCATATCGGCCGTGGCTGGGTGCGCGGCTTTACCATCACGGGCGGTGCCATCGCCTCGACGATTGGCCACGATTCGCACAACGTATGCGTCGTGGGCGATAACGCTGCCGATATGATGGCTGCCGTCGAGGCTGTTGGCCAGGGCGGCCACGTGCTGGTGCGCAACGGCGAGGTCGTGGCGCGTATTCCGCTGGCGCTTGGTGGTCTGATGAGCGAGGGCACGGCCGAGGATGTCGCCGCGCAGCACGACGACTTTATGGTCAAGGCGCGCGCCATGGGTATTGAGCCGCCGCTCGATCCCATCATGGGCATCATCTTCCTGCCCCTGCCGGTGATCCCGACGCTCCGCATCCGCCCCGAGGGCATGTTCGACGTCACCACCTTCACCTACGCCGACTAGTCATTGGGGACGTTCTTAAACGACTAGTCATTGGGGACACTCTTTGGCGTGTTGCTTGGCGCTGCGACCGTGGGGCTTCTGGTGAGCGTGAGCTATTTGCTAGGTCCTTGTAACGTTTGCGCCCGCGGAGTCTTATTTGAGCTCCCTTTGGGTACGTTGGAATCGGATACGCGTCTGATTCCAACAAGCCCGAAGGGAGCTTTTCTATGTTTAAACTGATTGCATCCGATATGGACGGCACACTGCTTGACGAAAACGGCCAGGTGCCTCCCGAGACCTATGAACTGATTCTGGCGCTACACGAGCATGGCGTGCATTTCGCCGCATCGTCAGGTCGTCGCTACGATCGCCTGTGCGAGTTCTTTGCGCCCGTTCGCGACAAGATGGACTTTGTCGCCGCTAACGGCGCCCAAGTCTACGCCGACGGTAAGATGGTAGACCGTGAGGTGTATTCCCACCTGGCGATTCGAAGGCTCGCCCAAGCCGTCAGGACGTTTCCCAATCTGCATCTTGCGCTCTTTGACCGAACCAAGTCCTTCCTGCTCGATGACGAGTGCAAGTTCGTGCGTGAGGTCGATAAGGACCTTCCCAATGCCGAGCGCATTTGGGAGCTGCCCGATCCCAGCGTAAATATCATCAAAGCGAGTATCTTTTGCGACGACAGTGCGGTTATGGACAGTGCGTACGTGCTACAGCGCGAACTCGGTCAGCTCTTTACCTTTGCGCCTTCGGGCAACGCGTGGATTGATGCCATGCAGCTCGGTGTGTCGAAGGCCTCGGGTATTGCACAGCTCGCGGAGCATTACGGCATTGGGCGCGACGAGGTCATGGCGTTTGGCGACTCGATGAACGACTACGAGATCATTCGCTTTGTCGGCACGGGCTGCGCGATGGAAAACGCGCGCCCTGCGCTCAGGGCGGTTGCCGATCGCGTGGTGGGTCGTAACCGCGACCACGCCGTTCAGCAGGAGCTCCGCCGCGTGCTAGAGGGCCTCGCTTAATCCGGCAGCTGGGGACGTTCCCGTTCTGCCGGCAGTGGGGGACAGTCCTTGCAGCTTTTCACGAAGAGTGTCCCCAACGACTAGTCATTCAAGAACGTCCCCAATGACTGTTTTAGCTACCCTGCCGGGTTGCTGCTGCTAGGCGAGGGCGGCCATGATGGTGCGGGCGACGCCGTCGTGGTCGTTGTCGTATTCGGTAATGGCGTCGGCGGCCTCGCGGTCCTCGGGCTCGGCGTTGATCATGGCCATGCCATGGCCCGCTGCCTGCAGCATGGGAATGTCGTTGATGTTGTCGCCAAACGCCCAAGCGTCGGCGAGACGCTCGCCCAGATGCTCGCACAGCCACGCGAGGGCCGTTCCCTTGGTGGCGCCTTCGCCCATGACCTCGATATTCATGGCGTACGAACGCGTGACCTCAATGCCTCCGAGCGTGTCGAGCGCCGCCGCGATGGCGTCGCGATCGGCGGGGTCGTGCCAGTACATGGCGATGCGCTCGAGCGTCTCGACATCGTCGATTTTGCTGTCGATATCCATGTCGATTGGCGTTCGTGTGCGCTTGAGCGAAGCCGCGATGTGGGGGTCGCCGCCGCAGAATTCGTCCAGGCGCGTGTAGAGCGAGCGGGGGAGGAAGCACTGCCCGTCCGCGAAGATATCGAAGGTGACGTCATGGCCGGCGGCAATGCTATGGACGCGGTGGGCGATGGCGCGGTCGAGCGGTCGGCTCAAGATGCGCGTGGCGCGCGAGGTATCGGTGGGCACATCGTCGTCGAGCTGCCAGACGCTGGCGCCATTGGCACAGACGGCATAGTGCACGGCGGGATGGGCGAGGATGGGCTCAAAGATGCCCGACAGCGGACGTCCCGTGCACGGTACAAACTCAATGCCGCGACGTGCGAGCTCGTCGAGCATCGCCCAGGTGGCGTCGCTCATCTGCTTGTCACTCGTCAACAGCGTTCCATCCATATCGGAAAAAACAATCATTCGATGCAGCCCTTTCTACTGGCATAAAAAGCGTGGCCGAGGGCGGTGATGCCCTGGCCACGCTCGGGTTCTATAACGGTCCGCGTTCTAGCGATCGGCGAGCGGCTTGTACTCCAGCGGCTCGATAACCGGGCGATACGCGGGACGGATGATGCGGTGCGCGCAGAAGAGCTCTTCCATGCGGTGCGCCGACCAGCCGGCCATGCGGGCGACGGCGAACAGCGGCGTAAAGAGTGTCTCGGGCACGCCGAGCATCTTGTAGATAAAGCCCGTGTACAGGTCGATGTTGGCGCAGATGGGCTTGGTCATGCCGTGATCGCGCATCACCTGCGGTGCCAGGCGCTCGATGCGCTCGATGAGCGCGAACTCATCGCCCAGGTCCTTCTTGGCGGCAAGCGTGCTCGCGTAACGGCGGCACACCTCGGCGCGCGGGTCGCTCAGCGTGTAGACGGCGTGGCCCATACCGTAGATGAGGCCCGTGCCGTCGAAGGCCTGCTTGTCGAGGATCTTGCCCAGGTAGGCTGCGACCTCGTCCTCGTCCTCCCAATTGGAGACATGCGCACGGATGTCCTCGTGCATGGACACGACCTTGGCGTTGGCGCCGCCGTGGCGCGGACCCTTGAGCGAGCCGATAGCCGCGGCGTAGGCGGAATACGGGTCGGTGGCCGAGGAGGACAGCACGCGGCAGGCAAACGTGGAATTGTTGCCGCCGCCGTGCTCGGCATGCAGCATGAGCATCACGTCGAGCAGCATGGCTTCGTCGCGGGTGAACGCCATGCCGCCGCGCAACACCTGCAGGATGGTCTCAGCGGTGGAAAGGCCGGGTGTGGGGTGCGGTACGTGAACCTCGGAGCCGCGGCGCTTGGCGACCGAGGCCATATGCGCGAAGGCGGCGATGCGGGGGAGACGGGCGAGCATGGAGATGGCGACGTCGATTTCGTGCTCGGGTGTAATGGCGTCGGGCTCGGCGTCGAAGGCGTAGAGCAGCAGCACGGCGCGCTGAAGCACATTCATGATGCTCGACGACACCGTGGTCATGGGGAACTCGCGGACGTATTCGTCGCTCAGATGCCTAAAAGCACCCAGGCGTTCGCAAAAACCGTCGAGTTCCTCTTTGGTGGGAAGCGAGCCCGTGATGAGCAGGTAGGCGACCTCTTCGTAGCCATAGCGATCCTCGGCCTGGGCGTTGTTGACCAGGTCTTCGATGCTGTAGCCACGAAGCGTGAGTTTGCCCTGATCGGGCACGACCTTTCCGTCGACCTTGTTGTAGCCGTGCACGTCCGAGATGCGGGTAAGGCCCGCAACCACGCCCGAGCCGTCGGCATTACGCAGGCCGCGCTTGACGTTATGCTCGACGAACAGACCCTCGTCATACGGATTAGTCGGCATGCCGTGGTAGAGGTTTTCGCTTTCGGGCGAAATCTGGCGGCTCGCCTCATAATCCAAGACCAGGCGGCTCAGATGGTCATCGAAGCGGTAGTAGATTTTCTTGGCGTCGTAAGCCATGCGCGCTCCTCTCGGGGCCGTGTGGGGGCGGCGTGCTTGGGTGCAGATGCGCCGGCCTGTTCCCGCGCGGCCTGTTCGCTACAGGCGGTACATAAAGTTAAAGACGTCCTCGCGCTGGATGGACACGTTGACGCCCGAAAGCTCGCCGGCCTCGGCCAGGGCCTTCTGCAGCTCGGCGAAGTCGAGCTTGGACTCGGCGGTGTCGGCCAGCATGGTCATGGTGAAGATGTCCTCGATAATGGACTGCGTGATGTCGCGGATGTCGACGTTGGCCTCGCCCAGAACGCGGGTGACGCCGGCGACGATGCTGGGGCGGTTCTTGCCAAGGACGGTGATGACGATACGGGAGGACGAGATCTCGGCCATGGGAAACCCTTTCGCGTGGTTGCGGCGCGCGCGGGGCGCTCCGCTACGGTACAGTGTTCATCATTGTACCTGTCTGGCGCAAAAAGGGGCACCTTTGCTGCGGTGTTACACGTCTGCAACATGGGATGCTTGTCTCGCGGGGTGCATTTTTGGCACCCTGGACAGCTCAGGCGGTTCCTGTTGGCGCCGCGATCGGGCGCATTCGCCTGTGCGCTCCGGTGCAAAGACCGTGAACCTTTTGTGGGACGCTCGGCGCCGTGGTACCATAGCCGAGTTTGTTGTCTTGGTCGGAAACCAAGACGCCTTATGCGCTGATCGGTAACCAGCGCCTGACCAATAAGGAGTCCTACCATGAAGCAGGGTATCCATCCCCAGTATGTCGAGTGCACGGTGACGTGCTCCTGCGGCAACACCTTCAAGACGCACGCTACCGTGTCCGAGATGAAGGTCGAGCTTTGCAACGAGTGCCACCCGTTCTACACCGGCCAGCAGAAGTTCGTCGACACCGGTGGACGCGTCCAGCGCTTCGCCGACAAGTTCGGTGGCGCCGCTGCCGCCCAGCTCAAGAAGGCCGAGGAGGCCAAGGCTGCCAAGGCTGCCAAGGCTGCTGAGGCCGAGGCCGCTCGCAAGGCCGCCGCTGAGGCTAAGGCTGCCGAGAAGGCCAAGCGTGCTGCTAAGTTTGCCGAGGAGGCTGCCAAGCAGGCCGCCGAGGCTCCCGCAGAGGCTCCCGTCGAGGAGGCCGCTGCCGAGGCCGAGACCACCGAGGCTGCTGAGTAAATAGCTCGCCGAGGAATCGCTCGCATTCATGGCTAAAGGGCTGCGCATCCGTTTGGGTGCGCGGCTCTTTTCTTTTTATTGGTGCAAGCTAACCCGTCCCCATTGCACCAGATTGGTGCGAAGGGGACGGGTTAGCTTGTACCAAATTGCAGAGATACAGCGTTTTCCCAGATAAAAGCTGTCAAAATAAACCAGTCCCTTTTTGGCAGGTTGGTCGTAGTTATTACGTGGCGGTCGAGGTCGACCGTATAGGCCGCGCCTTGTTTGGCTAAAGTACATTTATCTGTGTTTAACTCGCCCAAGGCTGCATGGCGTGGGCGATGGCCAAAAAGGAAAACCACATGGGATTCATGTCAAAGCTGCTGTCCTTTGGATCCGATAAGGACCTTAAGCGCTACTACAAGATCGTCGATCAGATCAACGGTCTTGAGCCCCAGTTTGAGAAGATGACCGAGGAGGAACTCCGCGCCCAGACCGATAAGTTCCGCGAGCGTTACGCCAACGGCGAGTCGCTCGACGACATGCTTCCCGAGGCTTTTGCCACCGTGCGCGAGGCTTCCAAGCGCATCACGGGCATGCGTCACTTTGACGTGCAGCTCATCGGTGCCATGGCGCTTCATGAGGGGCATATCGCCGAGATGAAGACCGGCGAAGGCAAGACCCTTGTCTCCACCTTGGCCGGCTACCTCAACGCTATCGCCGGCAAGGGCGTGCATGTCGTTACCGTCAACGATTACCTGGCAAAGCGCGACTCCGAGTGGATGGGCCGCATCTACAAGTACCTGGGAATGACCGTCGGTCTGCTGCAGAACAACATGCCGCTCGAGCTCAAGCGTCCGGCCTACCAGGCAGACGTCACCTATGGCACCAACTCCGAGTTCGGTTTCGACTACCTGCGCGACAACATGGTCACCCGCCCCGAGCAGCGCGTTCAGCGCGGCCACCATTACGCCATCGTCGACGAGGTCGACTCCATCCTGATCGATGAGGCCAGAACGCCGCTCATCATCTCGGGCGCCGGCACCAAGTCCGCCAGCACCTACAAGGACTTCGCGCGTGCCGTGCGCGGCCTGGAGCGCGGCGAGGACGTGTCGCACGACATGCTCACCGCCGCCGAGGACGTCGAGCCCACGGGCGACTACGTCATGGATGAGGCCAAGCACACCATCGCCGCCACCGAGCGCGGCCTTAAGAAGATCGAGCGCCGTCTGGGCATCGATGACATCTACGCCGACCTTTCGGGCCAGCTGGTCAACCACCTGCAGCAGGCGCTGAAGGCCCAGTACATGTTCCATCGCGACAAGCAGTACGTGGTCACTAACGGCGAGGTCAAGATCGTCGACGAGTTCACCGGTCGCATCATGGAAGGCCGCCGCTATTCCGAGGGCTTGCACCAGGCCATCGAGGCCAAAGAGGGCGTGCTCGTGCGCGAGGAGAACCAGACGCTGGCAACCATCACCCTGCAGAACTACTTCCGTCTGTATGACAAGCTTTCCGGCATGACCGGTACGGCACTCACCGAGGATGCCGAGTTCCGCGAAATCTACAAGCTGCCCGTCGAGGTTATCCCCCCCAACAAGCCCGTGCAGCGTGTTGACCACGAGGACCTGGTGTACCGCACCATCCAGGCCAAGTACAACGCCGTTGCCGACGACGTCGAGCGACGTCACGCCAAGGGCCAGCCGGTCCTGGTGGGCACCGTCTCCATCGAGAGCTCCGAGAAGCTGTCGGCCGCCCTTACCAAGCGCGGCATCGCGCACGAGGTCCTCAATGCCAAGCACCACGAGCGCGAGGCTCATATCGTGGCCCAGGCCGGACGCTACGGCGCCGTGACCATTGCCACCAACATGGCCGGCCGTGGCACCGACATCCTGCTGGGCGGCAACCCCGACGAGCTGGTGCGCGAGCGCCTTGAGTACGAGGGCCTGACCATGGAGGACGTGACGCCCGAGCAACTCGAGCAGTTTAACGCCGAGGCCAAGGAGACCTGCAAGGCCGAGCGCGAGCGCGTGCTTGCCGCCGGCGGCCTGACCGTCATCGGCACCGAGCGCCATGAATCCCGTCGTATCGACAACCAGCTGCGCGGCCGTTCCGGCCGTCAGGGCGATCCGGGCGAGACCCAGTTCTACCTGTCGCTCGAGGACGACCTCATGCGCCTGTTCGGCGGCGACAGGATGGACCGCGTCTCCAAGATGATGGTCACGGCCGACATGGGTGACGACATGCCCATCCAGCACAAGATCATTTCCAAGGCCGTCGAGAACGCCCAGCACAAGGTCGAGAGCATCAACTTCTCCATGCGTAAGAGCGTCCTTGAGTACGATGACGTCATGAACAAGCAACGCCAGGTCATTTACGCCGAACGTAACAAGATTCTGGACGGCAAGGATCTGACCGACCACATCACCGAGGTCATGCACGACACCGTGTACCGCTGCGTGCAGGAGTTCTGCACCAAGGACAGCCACGATGGCGAGCGCGATCTCGAGGGCCTGCGCAAGTGGGTCGTGGAGCTCACCGGGCATATCGATACGCCCAAGTTCCCCGACGAGGACTTTGAGGCCCTGGCTGCCGATGTCCTGGCCTACGTTGAGAAGTGCTACAACATGAAGGCCGAGCGCCTGGGTGAGGACCTCATGCGCGAGCTCAACACCCAGGTCATGCTGCGCGTCATCGATACCCGCTGGATGAACTACCTGCAGGAGATGGACTACCTCAAGACCGGCATCGGCCTGCGCGGCTTTGGTCAGCGCGACCCGCTGGTCGAGTACAAGACCGAGGCTTATGGCGCGTTCCAGATGCTCGTCGACACCATGTACGAGGATTACCTGCGCACCGTCCTGCGCATCGAGATCAAGGCCGCCCCGCACGCCGTGGAACACAAGGAGGACCCCGCGCTCGAGGGTGCGCGTTTCTCCGGCCCCGCCGATGTCGATGGCGACAACGGCAACTCGGTGCTGCGCAAGCAGGCACAGGTGCAGGCTCGTACGGCCGTCCAGGGAGGCCCGGCTGCTGTCAACAACGGCGGCAAGGTGACCACCTACCGCAAATCCGAGAGCGATGACCCTTATGTCAACGTGGGCCGCAACGACCTTTGCCCCTGCGGCAGCGGCAAGAAGTTCAAGTACTGCCACGGCAGGAATCGTTAATGGCCGAGGCTTTAGAGGTAACGCCCGCCGAGCTGGACGCGTTTGCGGACCGGCTCGGCGAGGTCGAGTCGTATCTCCATTTGGACGAAAAGCGCACACGCGTGACCGAGCTCGAGGCCAAAAGTGTTGCCCCTGGCTTTTGGGATGACGCCGACGCCGCCCGTGCCACCATGGAGGAGATCGCGCGTACCAAGGAAGATATCGCTGCCGTGGACACCGCGCGCGGCGAGCTTTCCGATGCCCGCGCCGCGCTGGAGCTTGCCGAGGAGATGGGGGATGACCCCGACGCCGTCGCCCTTCGCGAGGAGGCTACAGCCACGGCTGAGCGCCTGGCTCGGGCCATCGATGAGCTTGAGCTTTCGAGCTGGTTTACCGGTGAGTTCGATCACGGCGATGCCATTGTGACCATCAAGCCCGGACAGGGTGGTCTGGAGGCCCAGGACTGGACCTTCATGCTCTTTAAGATGTACATGAAGTACTGCCAGCGTCGCGGCTGGAAGGTCACCATCAACGACTGTCCCGCGGCCGAGGTCATCGGCATCGACCGCGCGACCTTTACCGTCGAGGGCAAGGACGCATTTGGCATGCTGCGCGCCGAGGCCGGCGTCCACCGCTTGGTTCGCATTAGCCCCACCGACGACAAGAAGCGCCGCCAGACCACGTTTGCCGGCGTCGAGGTCATCCCCGTGCTACCCGATGATATCGACATCGAGATCAGTCCCGATGACATCCGCGTGGACGTGTACCACGCGAGCGGCCCGGGCGGTCAGGGCGTCAACACCACCGACTCCGCCGTGCGCGTGACGCATTTTCCCAGCGGCATTGTGGTCACCTGCCAAAACGAGCGCAGCCAGATCCAGAACAAGGCCGCGTGCATGCAGATCCTCAAGGCTCGCCTGTACGAGATTGAGCTCGAGAAGCGCGCCGAGGCGCTCGATGAGATCCGCGGACCCAAGACCACGATTGGTTTTGGCAACCAGATTCGCAGCTACGTGCTCTACCCGTACCAGATGGTCAAGGACCTACGCACGGGCGTGGAGACCAGCAATGTCGAGGCCGTCCTTGACGATGGCGACCTGGACCCGTTTGTTATTGGCTACCATCGCTGGGCCACCGGCAACGCCGACGCGGAGACCCCGTCTGCATAAACCGCCCGGTTTATGTGGAAATGGATTAAAACCCTCCCAGCAGGGTGGTTTTGTATCCAGAGCAAACCCTGCGCAGGGGTGGTTTTTGTCCGGCGAATCGGTAGAATCGAATACAAGAAGAAGTTCAAAGCGCATCCGATGGGGTGCGCTTTTTTGAGGGAGGCAGCATGGCATATCGTCTGGACATCAAGCGCATTCTTTCGATGAACTTTTTTCACGACCTGCCCCAGATTATGTTGGGGTGCGCTCTGGCCGCTATTGCGACCGACCTGTTTTTGATTCCCAACGGCCTTGCTGCCGGTGGCGTTACGGGCCTTGCCACCATTATCCAGGCGGTCGGCGCATCGCGCGGTCTATCGCTTCCCGTTGGTATTCAGACGATCGTGATGAACGCCTTGCTGCTGCTGGTCGTTATGCGCGAGGGCGGCATGTTCTACGTGGTGCAGACCGCGACGGGCTTTGTGCTGCTGGGCTTCTTTACCGATCTGTTCGCCCCGTTTGTAGCACCTCTGGCGGATGCGGACCTGATGCTCCCTGCCATGTGGGGCGGCATTATTACGGGCATCGGTTACGGCATGGTGTTGCGCGCCGGCGCCAACACCGGCGGCTCGGACACGATTGGCCAAATCATCTCGCGTAATACCTCACTGCCCGTGGGCTCGACCGTCATGGCGATCGATGTTGCCGTATGTGCGCTGTCGGCTCCGGTCTTTTCAATCGAAAACGCACTATATGCAGGCCTTTCGATGGTCATTAGCGGCTACGTGATCGATGCCGTGGTCGATGGTGGCAACAAGCGCCGTATGGTACTCATCATCTCGGATAAGTTCCCTGATATCGCTGCCGATATCATGTATGGCCTGGGTCGCGGGTGTACCAAGTTTAAGGCGACTGGCATGTATTCGGGTGCCGAGAAGCCGGTGATTATGGTCATCGTGAGCCGTCGAGAGCTCAATACCCTCAAGACGATCGTGCGCGAGCGCGATCCTCGCGCCATCGTGACGGTCGCTGACGTTACGGAAGCCTTCGGCGAGGGATTCAAGGACATTAGCGCGTAGGGTCGACCGCGTTCCATCCAAAAGACGTTCACATTGATAAACCGTTTCATCAGCGGTTCTGCCTGCTAAATTGTTCAAATAATGATAAAAACTCTGGTAAAGCCATCAGTTTCCAGCATAATGAATGACGTACGTGCATTGCGGCTGTGTTGGGATTACCTTCGGTGCCGTGCGCATTTTGTCTAATGAGGATGAAAGGAAGGCACAATGAGCGACGAAGAGCTTAAAAAGGTTGCCAACGAGGTAAGGAAGGGCATCGTCACCGGCGTGCACGCTGCCAAGTCCGGCCATCCGGGCGGTTCGCTCGGCGCTGCCGACATCATGACCTATCTGTACTTTGAGGAAATGAACGTCGACCCGGCCGACCCCCGCAAGGCCGACCGCGACCGCTTCGTGCTTTCCAAGGGTCACTGCGCGCCTGGTCTGTACGCCGTGCTCGCCGAGCGCGGATTCTTCCCCAAGGAGGACCTCGAGACGCTGCGCCATATCGGCAGCCACCTGCAGGGTCACCCTAACATGAACGACACCCCGGGCGTCGACATGTCCACTGGCTCGCTCGGCCAGGGCATTTCCGCCGCCGTGGGCATGGCCGTTGCCGCTAAGCACTGGGGCGATACTTACCGCACGTACGCCCTGCTGGGCGATGGTGAGAGCGAGGAAGGCCAGGTCTGGGAGGCCGCCATGTTTGCCGGCAACCAGCAGCTCGACAACCTCTGCGTGATCGTCGACCACAACGGTCTGCAGATCGATGGCCCCGTCGAGGAGGTCAACGACCCCATGCCGCTCGCCGACAAGTTCCGCGCCTTTAAGTTCCACGTGGTGGAGCTCGCCGACGGCAACGACTTCGACCAGATCCGCGCTGCCTTTGCCGAGGCCCGCGCCACCAAGGGTCAGCCGACCGCCATTATCGCCGAGACCACAAAGGGCAAGGGCGTCTCCTTTATGGAGAACCAGGTTGGTTGGCACGGCAAGGCCCCCAACGATGAACAGTTTGAGCAGGCCATGGCAGAGCTCACGGCCGCCGGAGAGGAGCTCTAGGATGGCAGACGTCAAGAAAATCGCCACGCGCGTAAGCTACGGCGAGGCCCTCGTCGAGCTCGCCAACGAGCACGATGACTTTGTGGTCCTCGACGCCGACCTGGCCGCCGCCACGCAGACCGGCAAGTTTAAGGCCGCCTGTCCCGATCGTTTCTTCGATGTGGGCATCGCCGAGAGCAACCTGATGGGTGTTGCCGCCGGTATCGCAACCACCGGCCGCGTTGCCTTCGCGAGCACCTTTGCCATGTTTGCCGCCGGCCGCGCCTTTGAGCAGGTCCGCAATTCCATCGGTTACCCGCACCTCAACGTCAAGATCGGTGCCACACACGCCGGTATCTCGGTGGGCGAGGATGGTGCCACGCACCAGTGCTGCGAGGATATCGCCCTTATGCGCGTTATCCCCGGCATGACCGTGATCGTTCCCGCTGACGACGTCGAAGCCCGCGCCGTGACGCGCGCCGCCTACGAGTGCGACGGCCCTGTGTACATGCGCTTTGCCCGTCTGGCCTCGCCGGTCATCAACGACCCCGAGACCTACAAGTTTGAGCTGGGTCGCGGCATCGTTATGCGCGAGGGCGCCGACGTTACCATCATCGCCTGCGGTTTGATGGTCGGCGAGGCCCTCGAGGCTGCCGAGCAGCTTGCTGCCGAGGGTATCGACGCCGAGGTCATCAACATGCACACCATTAAGCCCATCGACTCCGACCTGATCGTCAAGAGCGCCACCAAGACCGGCCACGTCGTGACCGTCGAGGAGCACTCCGTGATCGGTGGCCTGGGCAGCGCCGTTGCCGATGTCCTGTGCGAGCAGTGCCCGACGCCGCTCAAGAAGATCGGCGTCAACGACACGTTCGGCGAGTCCGGCCCGGGTGCCGAGCTCCTGCACAGGTACGGCCTGGACGCCGCCAACATCGTGACGACCACCAAGGAGTTCCTGGCCTAAGGCAAGGCGGATCTCAAGGACTGCTTCGCCAGTACTATGGAAACCCGGCAGGGGCGCTCTCTTGGAGAGCGCCCCTGTTTCAGTTGCGGTGAAATAAGGACTGTTTTGCCAGCCTAAAGGCTCAATTAATCTGTATTTCACCGCAACTTTCGAAGGCGTTCCCGCTTGTGTTGGCGCCGTCACGTCGACCGATTGCCGCTTGGCACAGTGCGGCAACATCGGGGGCGTCGTCGCCTTTATATGTCATGGCGAGTAGGGCGGCATCATAGATTTCGTCATTGGTTACATCGGCGGCATCAATGGGGCAGAAGGTGAGAATCGAATCCTGTTCTGCAAGCTCGGCCAGATCGATCGTTTCACCCATGGCAAAGGCGTCATCGAGGACGAGTGTGGCACTCGTGCATGGAATTTGATAGATCGTGCCGTCCGCAGCGATAGGGGAACCTGCTGCCTCGAGCGTGTAGACACCTTGTTTGAGATTGATGCCAGAGCCATCGGAGGCGACGAACTCAATCCTGTCGACCGTTATTCCGTCGATGGTCTTGCCCGTAATGTGTATCGGAACGCGCGATGCTCCGTTATCGGTGTTCCAGCTCGCAGCCGCGACATCCAGCACAATGGCGTGCTCCGAATGGGCGGATACGAAGTGCGACAACACCTGCCGCAGATGAAGGCCCATACAGCTACCGCCGACAATGCCAATTACCAGCATGCAGGTAAGGATGACCGCAACGTGGTTCCGAGGCTTTACCCGAAGCCCAGAATCAGCAGAGATGCCATTGACGGCAACCCCGCACGCTGTGCAGTACCTCACGCCATCGCGCAACTCAGCTCCACAATAAGGACAATTCATACTGGCCCCCACAACCATAGGCGTTCCCATCGAGGCCACTGTAAATCGACAATCCAAATCCGAGTTGCGCAACAATCAAATCAAGCCCATTTCAAGCAAGAGCTTCCTCCGGGAAACGGGCCCATCCCAACAAAGTGCAATTCAGACCCTCCCAAGCATGCATTTGCTGCACCTAATAGAAACGCGGCGACTCCTTAGTAGTCGCAGGCCACGCGCCCGGGTTAACACCCAAACTTTTAGGCGGCACGCGGGGTGGCCCCCCCCCCCGCGCCCCCACCCGGGCGCCCCCCACTGGCCAGGCCCGGATGGGGGGGATCCCAGCCGCCG
>CAMQJB010000006.1 GCA_947002045.1 uncultured Collinsella sp. | reverse complement strand
TGCGTAGATGCCGGTTGCTGTTGGGGCGGGGTGCCCGCGACGGGCATGCGCTGCGTCGTTTCGACCGCTGCGGGGCTGGCAGCGGGGTCGGGGCGATAGACGAGGGGGTCGTCCGGCTTAGCTTGCGGCGTATCGAGGGAGCCGGTCTGCTCAAACGCGGGTTGGCCATTGCTTGCGGTTGTCTGCTCAACGGGTGCACCGCATGAGGTGCAGAACTTGGCATCATCTGCAAGAAGTTTGCCGCATGAGGCGCAATACCGAGACATTGCCACTCCTTTCGCCACATTTCAAATTAATACGACGATTATACCCAGCGTCCAAAAGTCCCCATCATAAGTTGCGGTGAAATAGGGACTGTTTGGCGGTCTCAGAGCTTCAATCAGTCCCTATTTCACCGCAACTTTGGAAAGGCACCTTTAGCCATTGGGGACGCGCCGAGCACTGGGGTATCATGGCTTGGTTGATATATCTGCATTTACGCGCCTTGTAGGAAGGGGCTGCGCTCATGGCTTTTGAGCCCGCTCAACATAGCTTTATCACGCTCGAGGGCGTCGACGGTGCCGGCAAGTCCACGCAGGCGCGTCTGCTTGCTCGCGCGCTCGAACTCGCTGGCCACCAGGTTGTGAGCCTGCGCGAGCCGGGCGGTACCGCCATCAGCGAAAAGATCCGCGCTCTGCTGCTCGACCCCGTCAATACAGCGATGGGCGACACCTGCGAGTTGCTGCTCTACGAGGCGGCGCGCGCCCAGTTGGTGCACGAGGTCATCGTGCCCGCCCTCGCGGCCGGCAAGGTGGTCCTGTGTGACCGCTTCTACGATTCTACAACCTGCTATCAGTCGTTTGCCGACGGCCTCGATCGCCAGATGGTGCGCGATGCCAATAACCTGGCCGTCGCGGGAACACACCCGGCGCTCACGCTCGTCTACCACATCACGCCCGAGCAGGCGGCGCAGCGTATGGCAGCCCGTGGCGCGGCCGACCGCATGGAGGCCAAGGGCATGGCCTTCCAAGAGCGTGTCTACCAGGGATTTTGTGCCATTGCTGCCGAGGAGCCAAACCGCGTAAAGCTCATCGACGCTACTGCGACCATCGAGGAAGTCTTTGCGAAGACGGTCGAGCAGGTTCGCGCGTACGGTCTCGACATTCCACAGGAAGCCGTCGCCGCCGCGCTTGCCAAGGAGGCTGAGTAACATGGCCCCCGCTCAGGCAAGCCTGCTGGCCAAGCTCGACACCCAAGAGCGCGTGCGCGACTTTTTGACCAACGCCGTCGCCAGCGGCCGTGCATCGCACGCCTACCTGTTTTTGGGCGCCCCCGGCGCCGGCAAGCTCGATGCCGCTTGGGCGCTCGCCCAAGCCTTTCTGTGCGAGCAGGATGGCTGCGGCGCATGCGACAGTTGCGTGCGCGTTGCTCGGCACACGCATCCCGACGTGCACTATTACACTCCCGAGAGCGCCACGGGCTACCTCATTGCCCAGACCCGCGAGCTGCTCGATGACGTGCCGCTGGCGCCCATCCGCGCCAAGGCCAAGGTCTACATCATCGACCGCGCTGAGCAGCTGCGAGCCAACACCGCCAACGCGCTGCTCAAGACGCTCGAGGAGCCGCCCGAGGGCGTTATGTTTATCTTGCTGGGCACCTCGGCAGACGTGATGCTGCCCACAATCGTGAGCCGCTGCCAGTGCGTGCCGTTTCGGCTGGTGTCGCCCGCCGTGGCCGCGCAGGCCGTGAGTCGCGCGACGGGCCAGGATCTCGCACGCTGTCGCATGGCGGTCGCCGTGGCGGGCAGCCCCACGCGCGGCATCGAGTTCCTTAAGAGCGCCGAGCGCCAGGATGCTCGCCGCCAGATGGTCCGCGCCATCGATTCGCTCATCGCTGCCGACGAGGCCGATGTGCTCAGTCGCGCCAAGTCGCTCATCGTCGCCGTCAAGGCGCCGCTCGCCGAGGTCAAGTCCACGCAGGAAAAGGTGCTCGAGCAAAATGCCGACTACCTGTCGCGTGGAGCATTGAAGCAGCTTGAGGACCGCAACAAGCGCGAACTCAACGCGCGCGAGCGTTCGGGTATCATGGAAGCGCTGGCGAGCGCGCGGACGCTCATGCGCGACGTGCTGTTGACGCTTCAGGATGAGGCGGCGGACGTTGTGAACGAGGACGCGCGCGACACGATCGGGCGGCTTGCCGCGGCGACGAATGTTGCGGGTGCCACCCAGGCGCTCGAGGCGGTTGCCACCGCTGAGCGCAACATCGCCAGAAACGTTACTCCCCAGCTGGCCATCGAGGTCATGCTGTTCGATATCAGGAAGGCACTGAAATGCCGTTAGTCGTACCCGTTAAGTTTACCTACGCCTCGCGCGACCTGTGGTTCGACCCGCAGGATCTGGATATCCTCGAGGCCGATTATGCCATTTGCTCCACCGAGCGCGGAACCGAGATCGGCCTGGTCACGGCCGATCCCTTCGAGGTGCCGCAAGATGAGATCGGCCAGCCGCTCAAGCCCGTGCTGCGCGTGGCGAGCGACATCGACCTGCAGCTTGCCGACGACCTGGCCATCCAGGGCGACGAGGCGATGGTCGATTTCCGCCGTCTGGTCAAAGAGCTCGACCTCGAGATGAAGCCGGTCGGCGTCGAGTACCTGTTTGGCGGCGAGAAGGCCGTGTTCTACTTTGCGGCCGAGGAACGCGTCGATTTTCGTCAGCTCGTCAAGGACCTGTCCTCGACGCTGCACATTCGCGTCGACATGCGCCAGATTGGCGTGCGTGACGAGACCCGCCTGGTGGGCGGCTATGCCCAGTGCGGACAGGAGCTCTGCTGCACGCGCTTTGGCGGACAGTTTGAGCCCGTCTCGATTCGCATGGCAAAAGAGCAGGACCTGCCGCTCAACTCGTCCAAGATCAGCGGCGTTTGCGGCCGCCTGATGTGCTGCCTGCGCTATGAGTTCGAGGCGTACAAGGACTTTAAGAGCCGCGCGCCCAAAAAGAAGACGCTTATCGATACGCCGCTCGGCAAGGCGCGTATCCAGGAATATGACACGCCGCGTGAGCAGCTGGTGCTGCGCCTGGAGAACGGCAAAGTCTTTAAGGTCAACCTGGCCGATATGACGTGCTCGGAGGGCTGCAAAAAGAAGGCCGCCGAGCAGGGCTGCAACTGCCGCCCCGACTGCGTGACGCGTGACGTGCTCGAGCGCATCGAGTCGCCCGAGATGCGCCTGGCGCTCATGGAACTCGATCGCGAGAACGGCGTCGACGTGGGCGATGGCCTGTCGAGTGCCGACCGTCTGGCCGGGACGTCGATGCCCAAGCGCCGTCGTCGCGATGCCGAATCCGATGCTCGCGCCGGCCAGGGCCAGAGCGAGGGCCGTGGCCGTGGAAAGGGCCGCGGCAAGGCCGAGGCACCCGAGGCCGAGGGGGCGGCCGATGGCCGTCGCCGCCGCAAGCGCGCGGCGTCCGTCGACAATGGCGAGACCGCGGGCAAGAACGCTTCCCGCGAGCGCGAGGCTCAGCAGCCCCAGCAGCAAAACCGCGGCGGTGGCATGAACCCCACGCGCCGTCGTCGCCGTCACCTGTCGAGCGAGGAGCGCGAGGACGCCTTCCGCGCCGCAGCCGCTCGCGAGGCCGGTGCCGCTCCCAAGGGTGGCTCGGGTTCCGACGCGCCTGCCGACAAGGCTGGCAAGCCGCGTGGCGAGGAGGAGCGCGCGCCACGTCCGCGTCGTCGCCATTCCTCGGGCACGCAGCAGAAGCCCTCGGTTCCTTCTGTGGCCGATCAGGTTTCGGATGGCGAAGTCAAGGTCACGCGCCGTCGTCCCGGGGATGGCGGGGGAGCGGCTGCCAAGGCTTCGCGTGGCGCCGCTTGCGACGAGCGCGAGCCGCGCGAGGATCGCGGCGGCGAGGGCTCGACCGACCAGGGTCAAAAGCGTCGCCGTCGCCGTCGCTCCCGCAAGCCGCGCCAGGACGGTGGCGAAGGCTCGACCCGCACCTCGTCCGTACCGCAACCGCCTGCCGGCGAATAACGTCCGTAAGCGGATGTAACCCGCCTGACCCCAGCACCTCTGGGTATCATGGCTCTACACCGACAACCCTCCCTTCGCCTTCGCGTAGGGAGGGTTGTGTCATGAAGAGACATCTGAACGTATTGACTCGCTTGCAGGGCGCAGGCGTCCTACCGTTTGCGGACGAATTGCTACCGCTTGCCGAGCGCGCGACGTATGAGGCGCTCGAGGCGTTGTCGCCCACGCGATGCGCTGGCTGCGAGCGTTCCGGTGCGCTGATCTGCCAGGATTGTCTGGCATCGCTCGCGCTCATCGATCCGTGTCATAGTTGCATCCGATGCGGCGCCCCGTTTGGGGATTTGCTGTGTACCGAGTGCTCGGTCGAGGGCGCGTCTTCGGCAATGGCCGAGGCGCTCGATCGCTGCCTGGCATGTGCCGTCTACGCACATCCGCTGCCGCGCATCATCAAGGCGTACAAGGATGCGGGCGAGCGCCGTCTGGCACCGTATCTGGCAGAGCTACTCTACGACACCGTCTTGCATGCCCAGGTGGCAGCCCCCGATCGTTACGGCGGCGTGCTGTCCGGCGCCGACGCGGTGGTATTTGTGCCCGCGACTGCGGCGGCGTTTCTGCGGCGTGGATTCGACCATATGGAAGCAATCGCGCGCTCGTTTTGCAATCTTTCGGGCGTGCCGTTGCTGGACGCCCTGGTCAAATACGGTCATGGTGACCAGCGTGAACTCGGCCGCGATGAGCGCCGGGAGCATGCCCAGGGCATGTACGAGACGGTCGAGGATGTGCGCGGCCGCCATCTGCTGCTCATCGATGATGTCATTACCACGGGCGCGACCATGGCAGCAGCCTCGGCGGAGCTCAAGCGTGCCGGTGCCGCGGCCGTCGATGGCCTCGCTATCGCACGCGTTTGGTAGGGGGTGGTTTTGTGGCAGTGAAGATAGCGCGGCGCATCGAGCCGACAAGCGAGCAACTGGCGGCCTCCGTAGTCCTGACCGGTGCCTCGGCGCTGCGCATGATGCGCGCCGAGCGCCGACAAATGGGTTACATCAGCTGGAGAGACCTCTATCCCGATGAAGAGCGCCGTGTGCTGCATACATCGTCTCCCTCGGCCGAGGACATCTATCTTCCCGATTTGGTGCGGATCGGGGCCGTGAGTGGCGAGGTCCAAGAAGACTTGTGCCTGCTGGTGGGGTCGGCGAAGCAGCGTCGCCGCATGCCTGGTGCAAGCTGGTCCGTTTGTTCTACAGACCTGCCGGACGCCTCGATTTTGGAGGTGGAGCCGGGGGTGTACAGCTTGTCTCCCGAGGCCCTCTGTGCCGCCGTTGCGCGCGAAGTCGGCTGTATCCAGGCATTTGCCCTGGCCCAGGAGCTGTGCTCCAAGATTTCGCTGAGCGATCGCGGGCAGTATCTGCCCCCTTACAGCTCGCCTACCGTGAACAGGCTTGCAAAGGATAAGGACCAGCCGTCAGATGTGGGCTACTTTGAGGTCGAGCCAGTGCTGACGCCCGATCGCCTGGCAGATTACCTTGCGGCATGCAAGGGGAGCGCGGCCAAGCAGCTGCGGCGGCTGTGCCCCTTTCTGTCGGAAAACCTGCGCTCACCCATGGAATGCATCATGCTTGCCATGTTTTCGCTTCCGTTTTCTTATGGCGGATTTGCCTGCGGTCCCTTTAAGACCGACCACAAGATCGAGTTCAACGACCGTGCGCAGGCGATCTCGGGGATGCCGTATGCGGTTTGCGATGCCTATCAGGAAGCAGCTCGGTTTGACCTGGAATACAACGGTGAGCAGGGCCATTCGTCTCGCGGCGGGCGCATTCACGATGAAAAACGCAATACGGGTTTGGCGTCCATGGGAATCGAGGTCGCGACGGTCAACAACGAGATGCTCTGCGACATGGAAGCGATGGAAGCGCTCGCATGGCGCATCCACCAGCGCATGGGTAAACGATATCAGAATCGTGTAGAGGCTCGTCGAAAGAGGCAAGATGCTCTGCTGAATACGCTCCGAGCGTGCTTTGGGCTCAAGCCGGCGTAAAACTATGGCTTTATAGGGGGTCTGTTTATATGCCATGTGCAAAAAACGGCAAATATGAGTACTGTTACTAGATTAGTGACAGCAAAAATAAAGAAACTTGGGCGGAAAACTGGATTCAGCGAAGAGATAATAAACGAATGTGGAATATCTTGGCGCCAAGCGGGCTGTGCGGAACTCAAAAAGGGCTCGTGAGGCGGAAATACGCTGCTACTAAATTGGTAGCAGTACTCATATTTGCCGTTTTTTGCACACGGCACCCTGAGACGGGTGCCCCGGGGCTCCCCGTGGGGGAGCTCCGGGCTTCATGGGGGCACGAATGGTCCGCCCCGACCTGCGAAATCTGTGCTCGCGATGCGAATAACGTCCCTAACCTTAAACTATAGCTTGAACTTAGCTATAATGCGCTACGTTCCTGCCAGGCTGTGGTTGCGGACGGACGAAATGCCCATCCTAGTCCAAGACAGACGCGGTCAAAGGGATCCACGTAAGCGACCGCGTGCGCGCGGCGCGATCATGGCGCGTCCTAGATGTAAGCCGCACCGTCCGTTCTATTTTCTTTGGGGCAATACCGCCTCGCGGGCGAGCGGGCCAGTCGTGAAGGTGGCTGCGGCCTCCCGAGCAAACGCCCCGGTGCGCAAGTGTGGGGTCAAATACCAGGTCAGCTGGTGGGAACAACCCGATATTCCGTGCAGGGCACGGATCGTATACGACACAGAAGGCAGGGTAGCGGACATGGTGAGGGGCAGCTTGATGCATGCGGCTCGGTTAGGTGCTGGGACCGCGGTGGTCATTGCCGTTTTGGGCCTGAGTGGATGTGCGTTCAATCCACTGTCCACGTTCACGACGCCCACGATCGACCAGATCGAGCGCGAGACCGTTACCCCCACGGTATCGGACGATGCCCTGGTCACGCCGGGAACCCTGACGGTCGCCCTCGATACGTCCGACGCCCCACAGGCCATGCAGGATGCCGACGGAAACCTCACGGGCTATGCGGTCGATGCCGCTCGTGCCCTTGCATGCCGCATGGGTCTCAAAGTCGCCTTTGTCGATGCGTCCTCGGCCGATTCCGCGCTCAGCGATAAAAAGGCCGACATCTTTATTGGCGACGCCAGGTCTACGGACGGCGATATCAGCTCACTTGGCACCTGTCTGTACGACGCCCCCGCCGTATTCGGCAAGAGCAGTGACGGCGAGTCGCTGAGCGTTTCCACCGAAACGCTTAAGACCGCTACCCTGGGCGTTCAGACCTCCTCGGCCTCGCAGGAGGCGCTCGCCAAGCAAAGCATCACCGCCAACCAAAAGACCTTCTCCAACATCAATGAGTGCTTTGAGGCGCTCGAGTCGGGCGAGGTCGATTACGTGATCTGTGATTCCACGGCTGGTGGCTACCTCGCGCGTCTGATGAGCCAGATCTCCTATGTCGGTACGCTCGAGGCGCCCTCCACGCTTGGCGTCGCAGGCCTAAGCTCTAACGATGAGCTGTGCCGTGCCGCGAGCGATGCCCTCGATGGCATCACGGTCGATGGCACGCTCGAGGCAGTCCACTGCGTCTGGTACGGACAGATGCCCTATGACCTTACCGCCAAGACCGTTTCGGGGGCCAATGTGCAGGCATCCGACTCCACGTCCAACGAGACCGAGTCCTCCGATGACGACGCCTCTGATAACAACGGCGACAGCCCGTCGTCTAGCCAGGAGGGCACCATCACCGACGATGACATCAACAAGCTCAATAGCTAGTTATTGGTAGGGGTGGCGCCTGCCATACATTGAACGAGGCACTTCTTCACGGTTTCAACACGCATAGCCGGGTCTCCCTAATAGGGGAGCCCGGCTTTTCTATTTTGGTAAAAACGGCAGGTAAAAGCTGATTTCCAGGAGAAAAACTAGCTTTGCCGACGCCTTCCTATAGCGCACTTTGCCACGGAAAAGTGCGAGACTTCGGTATGCGGTATCAAGCAGTCGTTATTCGGGTCTTTGGGAAATCGCGTGATTAAATGCACGGCAATGGGTACATAGCCAGTACAGTAAGTCCCCGAGGCAGATTGGAGCCACGTATGGATATCAAGGTTTCTGGACGCAAGACGACGGTAACCGATGCTCTGCGTGCGCATGTGGATGAGAAAATCGGCGAGGCGCTCAAGGTTTTCGACATCGAGCCCATGACAGTCGACGTCGTGCTTCGTTATGAGAAGAACCCCTCGAACCCCAACCCGGCAATCGTCGAGGTCACGGCTCGTGCCCGCGGTTCGGTGATTCGCGTTGCCGAGCACGGCGCAGATATGTATGCTGCCATCGACCTCTCCGCCGATAAGGTCACCCGCCAGCTGCGCAAGTTCAAGACCAAGGTCGTGGACAACCGCCAGGGTGGTGCCAGTGCCGCGGATGTCGCGCCGGTCGAGCGCGTTGAGGATCTGGCCGACCTGCTGCTGCCCGAGGAGGACGACGACCTGCTCGTCCGCGAGAAGGTCATCGATGTCACCCCGATGACCGAGGAGCAGGCGCTGGTGCAGACCGATTTGCTGGGCCACGACTTCTACGTGTTCGAGAACGCGACGACCGGTCTCATCAATGTGGTGTATCACCGTAAGAATGGTGGATATGGCATCATCAAGCCCCGCATCGAAACACTTGACGAGTAAAATACGTTAACTTGCATGAGTTAACGGTTGGCGGCCATCCCATGCGGGTGGCCGCCTTTTTACGTAAGGAGTCGCTTTGATGGACAAGGCCGCATCCGCCGGTCATTCGAACCGTTGCCGCATCGTCGTCGATACCTGCTGCGACTTTAGCCCCGAGGTCGCCGCGAACCTCGATGTCGATATCCTGGGTTTCCCTTTCATTATCGATGGCGAGGAGCGCACAGACGACATCTGGTCGAGCATGAGCCCTAAGGAGTTCTACGACCGCATGCGCGCCGGTGCCCGCGTGTCCACCTCGGCTGTGTCGCTCGGTCGCTATATCGAGTTTTTTACCGAGTGCGCCAAAGAGGGCACGCCCACGGTCTACCTGTGCTTTACCTCGGCGCTGTCGTCGAGCTACAACTCCGCGTGCCAGGCGGCAGATGTCGTGCGCGCCGAGTATCCCAACTTTGAGCTCTACGTGGTCGACAACGCTCTGCCCTGCGCGACCGGTGCGCTCTTGGCGCTCGAGGCCGTGCGCCAGCGTTCGGCGGGACTGACCGCCAAGCAGCTGGTCGATTGGGCAAACGAGGCAAAGACCTACGTGCACGGCTACTTTACGCTCGAGAGCTTCGACGCACTGGCTGCCGGCGGCCGCATTCCTCCCGCGGCGGCGCAGCTCACGGCAAAGCTCGACGTCAAGCCCGAGCTCTCCTACGACCTGGCCGGCTCGCTGTCGCTGATCGGCGTCAACCGCGGCCGCAAGAAGGCGCTCAAGTCCATCCTCAAGTCGTTCCGCGAGAACTACGTGCCCGATCGCACCATGCCCATCGCCATCATGACGGCCGATGCCGAAAAGGATGGTGACTGGCTCGAAGCCGCCATCCGCAAGGAGGAGGGTTGCGCCGACGTCACGATCATTCGCGGCTCCGTGGGTCCCACCATCGGCTCGCACGTGGGCCCCGGCATGGTGGGCTGCGCGTTTTGGGGTAAGAACCGCGCCGACAAGGCGTCGCTTTCCGACCGTATCGCCCGCCGCGTGCGCGGTCAGTAGGCAAGCGCTGCGTCCGTAATCGCCCTCGACTCACAGCCCAAACGCTGGCACCGAGTATTCAACCTGGTAACAACACCCAACCCAAAAGGAAAGGTTTCATGGCAAACAAGCTCTCCGTCGCATTCATCGGCACCGGAATCATGGGTGCCCCCATCGCCGGCCACATTCTGGACGCCGGCTATCCCGTCACGGTCAACAACCGCACCAAGTCCAAGGCGGCGGCGCTTATCGAGCGCGGCGCCGTCTGGGCAGATACGCCGGCCGATGCCGCGGCGAACGCCGATGTCGTCTTTACCATGGTGGGCTATCCCTCCGAGGTCGAGGAACTCTACCTGGCGGGCGACGGCCTGCTCGCGTGCACTAAGCCCGGCGCGGTCTTGATCGACCTCACCACGAGCTCGCCCGAGCTTGCCCGTGACATTGCCGAGGCCGCCCAGGTTTCTGGTCGCATGGCGTTTGACTGCCCCGTCACCGGCGGCGAGTCGGGCGCTATCGCCGGTACGCTCACGGCTATCGTGGGCGCTACCGAGAACGACATCGCGCCGGTCCGCGACATCCTTGCCACCTTTGCGGCCAACATCTGCTGCTTCGACGGCGCCGGCAAGGGCCAGGCTGCCAAGCTCGCCAACCAGGTGTCGCTGGGCGCCTGCATGGTCGGCATGGCAGACGCCATGGCATTTGCCGAGCTGAGCGGCCTTGATCTGGAGAAGACCCGCCAGATGATCCTGGGCGGTACCGGCAAGTCCGGCGCCATGGAGAGCCTGGCTACCAAGGCGCTCGACGGCGACTACAAGCCCGGCTTTATGGTCGAGCACTTCATCAAGGACCTGCGCTTGGCGCTCGCCTATGCCGACGATCGCGAGCTTGCGCTGCCCGGCGCCGACGTGGCCTTTACGCTCTACGACATGCTCGATGCCATCGGTGGTGCCAAGCTGGGCACCCAGGCCATCACGGTCCTCTATAAGGAGGAGGCCGACGCCATCGCCGCCGGTCTGGACTGGTCGCAGTATCGTCCCGAAGAGCACGGTGCTCACGAGGATGGCTGCGGTTGCGGCGAGCACGGCGACGACCATGAGTGCGGTTGCGGCCACCACCATGGCGAGGACCACGAGTGCTGCGGCGGCCACGGCCATGATGATGGCCACGAGTGCTGCTGCGGCCACCATCACGGGGAGTAGCGCCCATGAGCTGGACGTTCGTGGTGCTTGCGCTGGTGCTCTTTCTCTTCGCGATCTACATTGGCTTTTTGTGCGGCCAGTGGGCGTGCGAAAAGCGCGTCATCACCAAGCGCGACTACTGGATTGCCAACTTTGCGGGAGCGGCGGCAGTCATCCTGCTGACCTGGGTGTTCTCGCTGTTCCCGCTGGTGCAGTTTGCGCCGATCGGCTGGCTCGGCGGCTTTATCGCCGGCCTTAAGATGAGCTTTGGCGAGTCCGTCGGTCCGTGGCGCAAACACGACGAGGTCTTTAACGTCAACAAGGCACACCGCGCCGCCGCCGACGCGGGCGATGCCGAGGAGCGCCGCCGTGCGCGTCGCAATGGCGCGGCCGACCGACAGCTCATCTCGGTCGCCGATGACAGCAAGGGTGCTGACAAGCACGCTAAGAAATAGTAAAAAGAGGTAACTATGGCAGAAAACAAAGACGAACAGCTCACCGACGAGGAGCTGGCACAGCTCCAGCTGGCAGAGGAGAACGAGAACGCCGTCGACCGCCTGGTCCAGGAGCTCGGCTGCCCCACGCGCCGCATCCGTCAGTTTGCCGCCCGCGTGCTGCACCTGCTTGCCGAGCGCGATCCGCAGCGCGTCGTGCCCTGCGTGCCCGCGCTGATCGAGGCGCTCGACCGCCCCGAGGCTCAGACCCGCTGGGAGGCTCTCGATGCCCTGGCGGCGCTCGCCACCACCTGCCCCGAGCAGCTGGGCGATGCCTTTGAGGGCGCCGAGACCGCGCTGTTCGATGAGATTTCGTCCACGCTGCGCTATGCCGCCTTCCGCCTGCTGTGCGTGTGGGGCGCCACGAGCGTCGAGCGTTCGCGCGAGGCTTGGCCCATCCTGGACGAGGCCATCCAGTGCTACCACGGCGACCTCGAGTATCGCGACATGCTCGGTTGCCTGTACGAGTTTGGCCGGGGCGAGATTGACGCCGAGGTCGCCGAGAAGCTCGCGCTGCGCCTTAAGTTCGATGCCGAGAACGGCAAGGGTAGCTATCTCAAGGCCCGTTCGAGCGAGATTTGCGAAATGCTTGTTAAACGTTTTGGCCTGGATCTCTCCAAAAAGAAGAAGCGTGCTAGCGTAAAAAAATCTGACGACGCCGAAGACGAGGAGTAACAGATTATGGCGCACGATGTAGTCCTGATTCCTGGTGACGGTATCGGTCCCGAGATTACGCAGGCTATGCGCCGCGTGGTCGAGGCCACCGGTGTCCAGATCAACTGGAACGTCCAGGAGGCCGGTGCCGGCGTCATGGACGAGTTTGGCACGCCGCTGCCCCAACATGTGCTCGATGCGGTCGCCGAGACCAAGGTTGCTATCAAGGGCCCCATCACCACGCCGGTCGGCACGGGTTTCCGCAGCGTTAACGTCGCCCTGCGCAAGCATTTTGACCTGTACGCCTGCGTGCGCCCCTGCCTGTCGCAGCCGGGCGACGGCTCGCGCTTCCGCGACGTCGACCTGGTTATCGTGCGCGAGAACACCGAGGACCTCTATGCCGGCATCGAGTTCGATGAGGGCGCTGCCGAGGTCGAGGAGCTCTCGCAGCTCGTCGAGCGCTCGGGCCAGAAGACCTTCGCCGCGGATTCCGCCATCTCAATCAAGCCGATTTCCATCGCCAAGAGCCGCCGCATTGTGGAGTACGCTTTTGAGTACGCCCGCCGCTGCGGCCGCAAAAAGGTGACGGCCGTGCATAAGGCCAACATCATGAAGGCGACCGATGGCCTGTTCCTGCGCGTTGCGCGCGAGGTGGCCGCCAACTATCCCGATATCGAGTTCAACGACAAGATTGTCGACGCCACCTGCATGGGCCTGGTCCAGAACCCCAACGACTTCGATGTCCTGGTGCTGCCCAACCTGTATGGTGACATTGTGAGCGACCTGTGCGCCGGTCTGGTAGGTGGACTGGGTATGGCTCCGGGTTCCAACATCGGTGCCGACTGTGCCATCTTCGAGGCGACGCACGGCTCCGCGCCCGATATCGCTGGCCAGGATATCGCTAACCCCACGGCCGAGATTCTGTCCGCGGCTATGATGCTCGATCACCTGGGCGAGAACGACGCGGCCAATCGCATTCGCGCCGCCGTTTCTGCCACGCTCGACGAGGGTGAGCAGGTTACCGGCGACGTTCGTCGTGCCCAGACCGGCTCCGTTGAGGGCGCTGTGGGCACGCAGGCCTTTGCCGATGCCGTTATCGCGCACCTGGCCTAAGGCATGCAGACTGCAAACGCCTAAATAGTACTTAAGTGTTTGCGTATAACCTGAGAATCAATACGCCCGGCGCTTTGTCGGGCGTATTCTATTGCGGACTATGTTTCCTAACAAGGAGTAACTGATATGGGTCTGATTCAAAAGAAGGACGAGAAGGACGAGATCGACGGCATTCAGATCATCGAGCGCGGCGAAGGCCCCGACGGTGACGAGGATGAGAAGATCGACCTGGTCGCCGGCACGTCTGCCGAACATATTGCCGCCGGCACGACCGCCGAGGAGGAGGACGCTCGCCTGGAGGCAAAGATCGCCGCGGACGCCGCCGACGAGAACCTCATGTCCGAGGCCCAGGATGAGGACGACGATATCCTGGGCTCCGACGAAGACGACCATGCATCCAAGCATAAGAAGACGATGATTGCCGCCTTCGTGGTCGCCGTCGTGATCGCTGCGGTGGTCGGCTTCTTTATTGGCAATGGCGGCTTTGGCGGCAAGGGCATCGGCTCGGCGACCCTGACCGAGGACCAGCTCGATTCGACCGTGGCAAGCTATAGCTACAACGGCAAGAAGAGCGACATCACCGCGCGCGAGGCCATCGAGAGCCAGTACAGCCTCGACACCGTCAAGGATAGCGATGGCAACTACACCGCTCCTTCTGCCGACGTCATCCTGTCCTACGTGCGCAACAAGATCCTGCTCGACGCTGCCGAGGACGAGGGCATTGCCGTCTCTTCCAAGGAAATGAAGCAGTACGCCGAGGATTCCATCGGCACTTCGGACTACAAAACCATGGCCACGCAGTATGGTGTGTCCAAGGACCAGGCCAAGCAGATCGTCCGCCAGTCCGCGACGCTGCAGAAGCTCTACAAGAAGAAGGTGGGCGATAGCTCCGCAAGCATGCCGACCGCTCCGACCAAGCCTTCTGACGGCAACGAGGACACCGCGAGCAAGGATTACGCCGATTACATCATTGGCCTTGCCGGCGACGAGTGGGATAGCGAGAAGGGTACCTGGAAGGATGCCGACAGCACCTATGCCAAGGCTTTTGCCGACGATGCCTTTACGGCCGATAGCGCGACCTATAAGCAGGCCATGACCGCCTATTACACTGCCTACCAGCAGTATTCCTCGCAGGCTTCGAGCGCCAGCTCCAAGTGGACCGAGTATGCTAACAGCCTCTACGCCAAGGCCAACATCAGCATCTACGGTCTGTTTGCGTAAGGTTTGCCTGCACTACTGCGCGTTAACCGATCACCTGATTAAGCCCGCTAGAACGGACAACGTTCTAGCGGGCTTATTGCTGCCGAAACCACTGGGGTAGGCCTTGCGCCCGCGCAAGCGCTCCATCGCGCTTCCCTAATTCATCTGGGAAAACAACTGCAAACGATTGCAAGTAACCGGTGAACGGTCGAAAACTACCGTTCACCGATAATCTCAAAACTGGTTCTAACTGGTATTAAGTCAAAAAGACCAATTCACATATCTTCACAATGACCTGCAATTTTTCTACACGCTATTTTTAGCCGCCCTGCGTTGTTTAGACAAAGGAAAAGATCCGATCTTTTGCCAAAGCATTTCGGAACGGTTTCAAAACCGCAGGTAGAAGTGTTAACGACCGGTAAACGGTCGATTTATCACCGTGAGCGGTGCAAAAACGTTTTACCGTATGAATCAACGAAAGCGACCTCTTCTGGGGTGATATAGTGACAACAACACGTCACGTGGTTACTACCAGTTTAGAAACCACTGGTCTTCAAAGTACGCTTTCTAAGAAGCTTTAAGGGCGAGCGCCCGCTGGCTTCCGAAAATCATCGGACTCAGATCGTACACACCTTCGGAAGGGAAATTTGAATGGTTGGCTTTATTCTTACCGGTCATGGACAGTTCGCACCCGGCCTCGCAAGCGCTATCGCTATGGTTGCTGGCGACCAGCCCGCTTTTACCGTCGTTCCTTTTGAGGGCGACCAGGCTGCTTCCTACGGTGAGGATCTCCGCGCCGCTATTACCGCCATGCGCGAGGAGTGCGATGGCGTGCTCGTCTTTACCGACCTGCTTGGTGGCACCCCGTTCAACCAGGCGATGATGATTGCCCAGGATGTCGACAACGTCGAGGTTCTGACCGGCACCAACCTTCCCATGGTTATTGAGCTTCTGTTCCTCCGCGGCAACGCCACGCTCGCCGAGCTTGGCGAGCAGGCCGTGACCGTTGGCCAGACGGGCATCACCGCCCAGACGGTCGCATCCGTTGCCGGCTCCGACGAAGAGGATATCTTCGGCGACGAGGACGGCATCTAATGGCCGATTTCGGAGCCAACGTCCTGAGCTCCTCGGTCGCCCTTTTAGGCCTGCTTGTCATCATGGGCTTGATTTACACCATCTGGTCGCAAATCAACATGAAGAAGAAGCAGAAGTACTTCAAGGAGCTGCACACCGAGCTCAAGCCGGGTCAAGAGGTTCTTTTCGCCGGCGGTATCTACGGAACCGTCAAAGGCATCGAAGGCGAGAAGGTCCAGATCAAAGTCCGATCCGGAGCCGTCGTAGATGTTTCGCGTTACGCGATTCAGGAGATCAAGTAACTGTCGTCAGCAAATAACGAAAGGAAGCTGATCAACATGGCAGAACCCAACATTCTTCTTACCCGCATCGATAACCGACTGGTTCATGGTCAGGTTGCCACCCAGTGGAACTCCACCCTGGGCTCCAACCTCATCCTCGTCGCCAACGACGACGTGGCGTCCAATACCATGCGCCAGAACCTCATGAAGATGGCCGCTCCCGCCGGCGTCGCTACGCGTTTCTTCTCTCTGCAGAAGACCATCGACGTCATTGGCAAGGCGAGCCCGCGCCAGAAGATCTTCATCGTGGCCGAAACACCGGAAGACGTGCTTACGCTCGTCAAGGGCGGTGTGCCTATAAAGAAGGTAAACATCGGCAACATGCACATGTCGGAAGGAAAGCGCCAAGTCGCCACCTCCGTCGCAGTTAACGACGAGGATGTCGCTGCGTTTAAAGAGCTGCAGGAATTGGGGGTGGAGTTGGAGATCAGGCGCGTTCCGAGCACGCCTGTTGAGGACACGAGCAAGCTCTTCTCGTAATCCTCGTGATCCACGTTGTCAGGAGTGAAACCCTGACGTTCTGTACGTGAAATCCAAAGTGCGTACATACATTTTGAAAGGAGGAGCAAGATGGAATACTCGATCATCCAGATCGCTCTGGTCTTCGTCGTCACGTTCATCGCGGCAATCGACCAGTTTGACTTCCTCGAGTCTCTCTATCAGCCCATCGTCACCGGCGCCGTCATCGGTCTTATCCTTGGCGACCTCAACACCGGTCTTCTCGTGGGTGGTACTTATCAGCTCATGACGATTGGCAACATGCCGATCGGAGGCGCTCAGCCGCCTAACGCCGTCATTGGCGGCATCATGGCAGCCATTCTCGCTATCGCTACGGGTCTCGAGCCCAACGCGGCAGTCGGCCTTGCCATTCCGTTCGCTCTGCTTGGTCAGCTCGGCGTTACCCTGGTCTTCACGCTTATGTCCCCGCTTATGTCCACGGCCGATAACATGGCTCATAACGCTGACACCAAGGGCATCGAGCGCCTGAACTACTTCGCCATGGCTCTGCTCGGCCTGATCTTCGCTGTCGTCGTCACCCTGTTCTTCATCGCTGGCGCTACCATTGGTCAGACCATCGCTTCCGCCATCCCGACTTGGCTGCAGACCGGTCTGTCCGCTGCAGGCGGCATGATGCGCTTCGTCGGCTTCGCCGTCCTGCTCAAGGTTATGATGAACCGCGATATGTGGGGCTTCTTCCTCATGGGCTTTGGCCTCGCGCTCATCACCGTTGCCAACGATTCTCTGGCAACCCCTGCTCTGCTCATCCTCGCTCTCATCGGCTTCGGCATCGCTTTCTGGGACTTCCAGCAGCAGACCGAGCTGAAGGGTGCAGCTGTTTCTGACGGAGGTGACTTCGAAGATGGCATCTAATGAGTATGTGATCCCGGAGCACTACGAGGATCTTACTCCTGCTCCGCAGCTCGATCAGAAGACCCTCAACAAGATGGCTTGGCGCTCCTGCTTCCTGCAGGCCTCGTTCAACTACGAGCGTATGCAGGCCGCTGGCTGGCTCTACTCCATCATCCCCGGTCTGGAGAAGATCCACACCAACAAGAACGACCTCGCGGCTTCCATGAGCCACAACCTGGAGTTCTTCAACACCCACCCGTTCCTTGTCACCTTTGTTATGGGCATCGTGCTTTCGCTCGAGCAGAACAAGGTTGACATCCCCACGATCCGCGCCGTCCGCGTCGCCGCAATGGGCCCGCTCGGTGGTATCGGTGACGCCCTGTTCTGGCTGACGCTCGTGCCTATCACGGCCGGCATCACCTCCAACATGGCCATCAACGGCAACGCTGCTGCGCCGATCATCTTCCTGGTGATCTTCAACGTCGTCCAGTTCGCTCTGCGTTTCTGGCTCATGAACTGGTCCTACAAGCTTGGCACCAGCGCTATTGACGCTCTGACCGCCAACATGCAGGCCTTCACGCGTGCCGCTTCCATCATGGGCGTCTTCGTCGTCGGTTGCCTGGTCGTCACCATGGGTGGCACCCAGATCAACCTCCAGATCCCCAACGGCACCACCCGTGGTCTCTCCGCTACTACCGTGATTGTCTCCGAGAAGGAGGCCGAGAACTTCACCGGTATGGAGGGCATCGATACCGAGACCGCTGAGGCCGGTACCATCGCCATGACCGATAAGGACGGCAACGCCCTTACCGCTTCCGATGCCGACGGCAACGCTGTCGAGTGCGGCGTCACCGATCTGGGTAACGGCATGGAGTCCGTGACCTACGGCACCGTTACCGAGGATCCGGTCAACTTCTCTGTTGCCGACACCCTCAACACCATCGTCCCGAAGCTCGTCCCGCTTATGCTTACGCTGCTGCTTTACTACATGTTCGCTAAGCACAGCTGGACCCCGACCAAGGGCATTCTCCTGCTCTTCGTCCTTGGCATCCTGGGCGCTGGCCCGCTTGGTCTCTGGCCGAGCATCTGGTAAGGCTCTAGCTTGAGGGGTGTGTCCCTACGCGGCTCACACCCCGACCCCTTAAGCCATGTGTATGTTAAAAGCCGCGTGCTCGAAAGAGCGTGCGGCTTTTGTTTTCTTAATGATTCGGGTGTGGCAGACAGATAATGCATAACACCCTAGGTAGTTAGCCGAATTCGAGCAAAAGGGAGGATAGGATGGCGATCGGAGCGCGTAAGCAACCGCTGTACGATCAGCTGGTCGATATTCTGACCGAAAAGATTGACCATGAATATCGCGCCGGTGACATGATTCCTTCCGAGCGCGAACTTTCGGAGCGCTATGGTCTCTCGCGCACTACGGTACGCCTGGCTCTGCAGGAACTGGAGCGTTTAGGACTGGTGGTTCGGCAGCACGGTCGCGGTACCTTTGTGACCGACCGTTCGGCAAAAGCAACCAATCTTATGCAGTCCTACAGCTTTACCGAGCAGATGCGCGCGATGGGTCGAGAACCCGAGACCACGATTCTCGAGTTTTGCGAGATGGAGGCCGATAAGAATCTGGCCGAGCATATGGGATTGCGCATCGGTGATCGCATTTTTAAGCTCAAGCGCCTTCGCTCTGCCGACAACATGCCCATGATAGTCGAACGCAGCTATCTACCGGTTCGTCAATTTCTGTCCCTAAAGCGACCGCTGCTGGAGTGTAAGCCGCTTTACGATGTGATTGAGCAGGACTTTCAGCAAAAGATTCGCGTGGCCGAAGAGGAGTTCTATGCGAGCATAGCCCGTCCCACCGATGCCCACCTTTTGGGAATTGTCGAGGGCTCGCCTGTGCTCGATTTGGTCAGGACTACGTATAACGAGTCAAACGAGGTAGTGGAGTACACACTCTCGGTTGCTCGTGCCGATCAGTTTAAATACAAGGTTTACCACCAGCGCAGTAACTAGTGCTCGCATCGTTTCCATATGGTGATTCTTTGCATTTAACTGGTTACTACCAGATAACCAACCGAAGTGTATAATTGCACGTCAGAGGATTACTTCTAGAGAGAGGTATTAGAAATGTTCGAGAAGAGTGTCGAGGAGCTCACCGAGCTCGGCGCCCAGATCACCACGGCCGAGATTGCTCAGCAGCCCGAGCTTTGGCGTGATACGCTCAACATCTATCGCGAGAACAAGGAGGCCATCGAGGCCTTCCTGGCCGAGGCTCGCGCTATGGGCGAGGGTCGTCTGTCCGTTGTCTTCACCGGTGCCGGTACGTCCGACTACGTTGGCGATACCTGCGCTCCGTACCTGCGTCACGCTGGCAACACTGATCTCTACGACTTTAAGCCCATCGCCACGACCGACATCGTGAGCGCCCCGCGCGACTTCCTGCGCGCCGAGGATCCCACGCTCGTGGTTTCCTTTGCCCGCTCTGGCAACAGCCCCGAGAGCCTTGCCGCCGTTGCCGTTGCCAAGGAGCTCGTCCACAACGTCAAGTTCCTCAACATCACCTGCGCTCCCGAGGGCAAGCTCGCCGTCGAGTCTGCCGATGATCCCAATGCGCTGACGCTGCTCATTCCGCGCGCCAACGACAAGGGCTTCGCCATGACCGGTTCTTATTCCTGCATGACCCTGCTCTCCACCCTTATTTTCGACACTGCCTCTGACGAGCAGAAGGCCGAGTGGGTCGAGACCATCGCCAAGATGGGCGAGGAGGTTATCGCTCGCGAGTCCGAGGTCGCCGATTACCTCGCTGGCGACTTCAACCGCGTGACCTACCTGGGCTCCGGCTCCTTTGGCGGCCTTGCTCAGGAGAGCCAGCTTAAGATTCTCGAGCTTGCTCACGGCCTGGTTGCCACTTCTTACGACACTTCCATGGGCTATCGTCACGGACCCAAGTCCTTCGTCGACGATAAGACGCTCGTCTTCGTGTTCGTCAACAACGACGCCTACACCCGTCAGTACGACATCGACATCCTCAACGAGATCGGTGGCGACAAGATCGCTCAGCACACCGTCGCCGTTCAGCAGGAAGGTGCCACCGTCTATGAGGGTGAGTCCTTCACCTTTAAGGGCTACGAGGCACTTCCCGAGGGCTACCTTGCTCTGCCGTTCGTGATGTTTGCCCAGGCTATCAGCTTGCTCAACTCCGTGCGCGTGGGCAACACGCCCGATACGCCGAGCCCCACCGGCACGGTCAACCGCGTGGTTAAGGGCGTGACGATTCACCCCTTCACCGCTTAATCGCGTCCCCCTGTAAGGGCGCCCGTCCGCTCATAACGGCGGGCGGGCGCTTTTTGTTTTACGTGAGCTGGATATAAGCATCACCACAGTCAACTGCTTTAGAAGCAAGGAGTGCATATGAGCACGTACGCAATTAAGGCTGACAAGTTCTTCTTGCCGGCAGGCCCGCAACTGGGCGGCTATCTTATGGTCGAGGACGGCGTCTTTGGCGCCTGGCAGGCCGACGAGCCCTCTTGCGAGATTAAGGACTACACGGGATCGTGGATCGCACCGGGTATGGTCGATACTCACATCCATGGCTTCTACAACCACTCAACTACCGATAACGATCCCGAGGGCATCGATATCAGTTCGACCGAGCTCGCCCGTCGCGGCACCACCAGCTGGCTGCCCACGACGTTCACCGATGGCGTCGAACAGATCAAGGACGCCTGCGCCGCCATCGCTCAGGCGGACGAGGGTCGCGGCCCCGACTTCTGCGGTGCTCGCATTCAGGGCATCTACCTGGAGGGCCCCTTCTTTACCATGAAGCACGTGGGCGCGCAGAACCCCGCTTACCTGATCGATCCCTCCGAGGAGGTCTTCGATCAGTGGCAGGAGGCTGCGGGTGGTCGCATCGTCAAGAGCGCCATGGCGGCCGAGCGCGACGGCGCCGCTGCTTATGCGGCTGCTCTGAATGCCAAGGGTGTGGTGACCAGCATCGGTCACTCCGACGCCACCTACGATGAGTGCATCGCCGCCATCAACGCCGGTGCCAGCTGCTTTACGCATACCTATAACGGTCAGCGCGGGCTGCATCACCGTGAGCCCGGTGTCGTGGGCGCTGCCATGTCCACGCCCGAGACCTACGCCGAGATCATCTGTGACGGCAAGCACGTTAACCCTGCCGCCATCAAGGCACTGCTGCAGGCAAAGGGCTGGCAACACACGGTGCTCATCACTGACTGCCTGGGCTGCGGCGGCATGCCCGAGGGCAGCTACACCAGTGGTGGCATGGACGTCATCATGAAGGATAACCTGTGCTGGCTCGCCGACGGCAAGAGCATTGCCGGCTCGGTGCTCACGCTTGCCCAGGGCGTCAAGAACATCGTTGACTGGGGCATCGCCAGCGCCGATATCGCCATTCGCATGGCAACCGAGGTGCCGGCACGCTCCGCGCACATCGAGGATAAGTGCGGCAGCATCATGCCGGGTCGCGACGCCGACTTTGTCGTGTTCGACCATGAGCTCACCCTCATCGAGACGTATGTTGGCGGCCAGAGCGTCGGCAACGCCTTCACCGAGTAACGATAGAAAAAGACGGCGGGCCCGAATCTGCTCGGACCCGCCGTATGGGTTAAACGCTCAAAAGCACCTTCACAGTTACAGCTTGTTAGCGATCTTCTTTGCCGTGCGCTTGACGCCGGCCACCAGGCCTCCTGCAGGATGCTCCTTCTCGTATGCTAGACGCTTCTCGCGCTTGGCGTACTCTTCGACGATGATATCGCCATATTCGTCTTCGATCTTGTCGAAGAAGTCGACGGCGCCCTTAATTTCCTCAGCGGTCGGGTGTCCCTTTTGGACACCGCCGGCGAGTTTGAACGGCCCCCACGTATCAAAGCCGGGGCAGCCGTAGACACCCATAAAGATGGCCTGCCTCATGCGGCAGATGCCATCGATATCCTTGCCGTACCACTTGTTTTTGCCACCGTAGGTCATAAGGCCAAACACCTTGTCCTGCGGTTGCAGCACGTTCGTGAGCACGCGTGCCATGTCCTTGTCGATCTCGGAGTAATAGATGCCCGTGGCGACACCGATCAGATGATATTCGTGCAGGTCGGGGTACTCGTTTTTACCGAGTGCCTTGACGTCGAGGGTATCGATCTCGGGGTGTGCCTCGACGATGGCGTCCACGAGCTTTTTCGTGTTGCCGTGATGGCGCGAGGCGTAGAGGATGATGGTTCGCATAAGAAGGCCTTTCAGCTGTAATTGCATCAATGTCTGTATGGTACCCCGTTACATGGCTGGGATACCGGACGCATCGATGAATGTGCGGGTTTGTCCTTTGGTTAGGGCCGAGACGGGTACTTGCGAGCAAAAAGCAGTTGTTCGAAAGGATGGGCAATGGAATACGCTCTCTCCAACGATTCGATTTCTATTAAGGTGTCCACGGCTGGTTGTTCGTTTACCTCGATCGAGGCCGGAGGTCGCGAGTATCTGTGGCAGGGCGATCCCGCCGTGTGGTCCGGCCAGGCACCGATTTGCTTCCCGATTTGCGGAGGCTTGCGCGATAACAACGCCATGACGTTTGCCGGGCATCATGTAAAGCTCGCTCGCCATGGGTTTGCGCGCAAACAGGAGTGGAAGCTGCTGAGCCAGAGCGAGAACGAGCTGGCGATGTGCCTGGCTTCGGAGGATAACGCCGCGCTGCTGAGCGATTATCCGTACCCGTTTAAGCTTGTCGCTCGTTATACGCTTGAGGGGAATGCCGTGCGCGTCTCCTATGAGGTGACCAACGAGGGAACCGAGGACATGCCGTTCTTTATCGGCGGTCATCCCGGCTTTAGGTGTCCGCTCGATGAGGGCGAGGCCTATACGGACTACGAGTTGCGCTTTGAGAAAGACGAGGCTGCGGAGCTCTGCACCGCCGTTCCCTCGACTGGATTGATTGACGTGGCAAACCGCTCCAAGAACCCCATGGTGGGAAAGACGCTGCCCCTGTCGCACGAGCTCTTCGATTTTGCGGAGACCATCTTTGACGTGCTCGAGAGCCGTCAGGTCACGCTTTCCAAAAAGGGCGAGGACAAGGGCGTCCGCCTGAGCTTTGAGGGCTTCCCGTATCTCATTGTGTGGAGTAAGCCCGAGGGCGATTTTGTGGCAGTTGAGCCCTGGGGCGGCCTTTCGACCTGTTCCGATGAGGACGACGTGCTTGAGCACAAGCGCGGCTGCCTTATCGCCAAGCCCAAGGAGACCGTCGTTCGCTCGTTCACAATTGAGATTCTGTAGTCGCATGTATCCAATTCATTTTGCAAGGCACAAGAAGCCTGCGAGATAAGGAGCTAAAAATGATCCTCACCGTTACGATGAACCCGTCTGTCGATACGCGCTATCAGCTCGATGAGCTCGTTATCGACGACGTCAACCGTGTGACGCCCGAAAAGACCGCCGGCGGCAAGGGCCTCAACGTGGCCCGTGTACTGGGTCAGCTGGGCGACGACGTTGTGGCAACCGGCCTGCTCGGCGGCCACATGGGCGCCTATATGGCCGAGCTCATGGATGCCAACGGTATTAACAACGACTTTGTGCCCATCAAGGGCGAGACTCGCATTTGCCTCAACATCCTCCACGCCGGCAACCAGACCGAGCTGCTCGAGAGCGGCCCGACAATTGCCCCCGAGGAGCTCGATGCCTTTACCGCCAAGTTTACCGAGCTTGCGGGCAAGGCCGCTGTCGTTACCATCTCGGGTTCGCTACCCCGCGGTGTCGAGGCAGACTACTATGCCAAGATCACGGGCATTGCCGAGAACGCCGGTGCCAAGGTGCTGCTCGATACCTCGGGTGCTTCGCTCGAGGCCGCCCTTAAGTCCGAAATTAAGCCCGAGCTGGTCAAGCCTAACCTGACCGAGATCAACGGCCTTCTGGGCACGAACTTTACCACCGACGATGTGGACGAGCTCCGCGCCGCGCTCGCCTCTGATGCCCGCTTCTCCGATATCCCCTGGGTCGTCGTGTCCATGGGCGCTGCCGGCTCCGTTGGCTTCCACAATGGCCGTGCGTTCCGCGCGAAGACCCCCGATATCCCCGCCGTTAACGCTACGGGCTCTGGCGATTCGACCATTGCCGGCTTCGCGCATGCGATTGCTGCTGGCGCTGACGACGAGACGGTGCTGCGTACCGCCAACACCTGCGGCAAACTCAATGCCATGGATCCTATGACTGGTCACTTGGTCATGGACCGTTGGGACGAGGTCTACAACGGCGTTGTCGTGACCGAGCTGTAAGAGCTTGGGCGTCGGCCCCGGCATCGGTTGCTTGCTTGTGGATAGAGCCGATGACAAGTGCGGTAGCATTATGCCGGGGCGCGACGCCGATGACGTCGTGTTCGATCCCGACCTTACCCTGGTCGAGACGTATGTGGGTGGCAACAGCGTCGGTAACGCATTTGCCGAGTAGCTGCCAAAGAAACGATCCGAGAGGGGATTTAGATGATTTACGGTGCACTGGGCGATATCGAGGAATATCGCGGAATGCTCAAGGGCCTCGACGTGCTGATTGACTGGCTCAAGGAGAACGACCCGGCGCAGCTCGAGGTCGGCAGCCATCCGATTCTGGGCGACAAGGTCTTTGCAAACGTCATGGCTCCCACGACGCGTCCCGAGGCCGAGGCTCACTACGAGACGCATCAGCGCTATCACGATCTGCAGATCGACGTCGAGGGTCGCGAGGCCTTTAAGGTTGCCACGGGCAGCCTGACGCTGGTCCAGGAGTTTGACGAGAAGGACGACTACGATCTGGTCGATTCCGACGCTTCTATCGCCGGCGATCTTGCCGACGACAAGTTTGCGCTGTTCGTTGCCGGAGAGCCTCATATGCCCACGCTCGAGTTCTCGGGCGATGGTGCGCAGCCGGTCAAGAAGATCTGCTTTAAGCTGCTTGCAGACGCTTACTGGGAGGAGTAACGAGCTGCTCGGTTGAGCTGCTCGTATGCTGGCGTGATTTCCATTGAGGAGCGCGCTTGAGCCCCGTTAATCGCGGTTCCCTTGGGGATTGCGGTTGGCGGGGCTTTTTGTTGAGTAGGTGAGTTGCCGGCGGCGTTGTGCTTGGATTGGCGGATGTGCGCTCGAAATTGGCAACAAAAAAGCCGCACGAAGGCGGCTATCTTGTGCAATGGAGCCAGCGACCGGGCTCGAACCGGTGACCCCCGCTTTACGAGAGCGGTGCTCTACCAACTGAGCTACGCTGGCGGCCATGTGGTGACGCAACTGAGGCATCAACGGCTGTCTATGATACGGGACATCGCACATCCGCGCAAGTGTTCTGACGGCTTTTCTCACTTTAAATGCACTAATATTGGAGACGCGATGTCTTGCCCTTACGGGTCTCAAACAGAATGGGGCAGCGATGACTCAACCCAAGATTCTTCTCGCACGCATCGACGACCGTTTCATTTACGGACAAGACGTTGAGCTGTGGAACGAAGCCGTGGGTTCCAACCTTGTCCTAATCGTCAACGATGAGATCGCGGCAGATTCGCGCCAATGGGCACCCATGAGGGTGGCGGCGCCAGAAGGCGTTTGGACGCGGTTTTTCTCGGTACAAAAGGCCATCGACATCATTCATACCGCAACGCCTCGCCAATTGATTCTGATCATGGTGGCCTCACCCTCCGATGCGCTCGTGCTGGTTAAGGGCGGTGTGCCAATAACCAAGATTAGTATCGGCCATATGCGGGCGGGGGAGGGCAAGCGCTCTGCAACGCCTGCCGTTGCCGTAGGCGATACAGACATCGCCGCCTTCAAAGAGTTGCAAAAGCTCGGTATAGAGCTAGAAATCCGCTATCTCCCCAGTTCCGCCCCCGACCCCATCGGCAATCTGTTCAACTGATCCCTTGGGGATGGATCCCTTGGGGACGGAGGAAAACGGATCATTTTGCCTTCGTAGGGGATCTGTGTGGCGCTGTCCGCCAAAACTATGCCGGTTTACTACGATGAATTGCTTATCGCCGAGCATGCCAAATTTGCAGAGAATAAAACCGCAGGTAGACGAGTTGCTAATTTTTTATAAACCAGCGCGTGGTCGGACATAGTGGGTTCATCGTAGTAATTCGGCATAGTTTTTTTTATGTCACCAATTCGATGGCATCGAAAAGAAGGATTTAGGCATGAAGCAGCGCCCGTCGGCGGTGTGCCGGCGGGCGCTGCTGTGCGATATGTTGTGTTATGGGTTTAGTGCCTCTTAAAGTGGTACTCGATCACATTGCTGTAGGGGTGACCCGGGCCCACGATGCCCTGCGGGAACAGCGGCTGATGCGGCGTGTCGGGGTACATTTCTGCCTCGAGGGCAAAGCCGGCACCCCAGCCATAGTTGGCATCGTCCTTGGCGTGCTCGTCGCCCAGCCAGTTGCCGGTGTAGAGCTGCACGCCCGGGGCGGTGGTGCAGTAGTCCAGCTCACGACCGGTCCACATCTCCTCGACGTGCATCGCACGGCGCAGGCCGCGGCCGTACTGATAGCCATCGATGCACAGGCAGTGATCATAGCCACGGGCCTGCTTGATCTGCGGGTCGTCGGCCTCCATGCCGGGTGCGACGGGGCGCAGCTCGCGAAAGTCAAACGGTGTTCCCTCGACCGGAGCGATTTCGCCGGTGGGAATGTTCTGGTCATCAATGGGCAGGTAGTGGGCGGCGTTGGCGACAAAGAAATGTTCGCAGTCCATGCCGGCGTTATGGCCGGCAAGGTTAAAGTACGTGTGGTTGGTCATGGACACGTAAGTGGCACGGTCGCTCTCGCAACCATACTCGATGCGGAAGACACCGGTGCGTGTAACGGTAAACACGGCCGTAAAGGTGCGGTTGCCGGGCAGGCCCAGCTCACCATCCTCAAGCGAGGTGGTCATGCGCACGGCGTTATGGACCTCGTCGAGCTCAACATCCCACACGCGTTTATGCAGGCCGTGCTCAAGATCGCTGTGTAGGTTGTTGGCGCCCTCGTTGGCGGGCATATGCCAGTCCGTGCCGTCGATGGTGATCGTGGCGCCCGCGGTGCGGTTTGCCACGGGGCCGATGGTCGCGCCAAAGCAGGCGGGGTTGTCAAAGTAATCCTCGAGCTTATCGAAGCCCAGCACAACATCGCGCACGTTGCCGGGAATATCGGGCACATCGATACCCAGCACGGTGGCGCCATAGTCCATAATGCGAACGCAGATCTCGGGCCCGTTGAGGGTGTAACGATGAACGGAGGTACCGCACGGCGCGGTGCCGAAAAGCTCGGAAGTGATCATTTGGTTCCTAACATCGAGGTATTTCGGACAAACTGTAGCGCGAACAGGCGAGATTATCACTACACCCCACTAAAGCAGGGGGTATTTTTCTCAAAAAAGTGATGATTGGAGCTGTGCGGGCGTTGATTTTTGACGCGCACGAGTCTGATACAATTTGTTCATTACTGTTTGAATGATATGCGCGCAAAGAACGGCGAGGATTCATCGTGATTAAGGCAGAGCGACAGGATAAGGTTCGTCAGCTGCTCGAAGAGCAGGGCACGGTCTCGGTCAAGGAGATTTCGGATGCGCTGGGCGTTTCGGATATGACGATTCGCCGCGACCTTGAGGAACTTGCGAGCCTGGGCGAGATCGAGCGCGTGCACGGCGGCGCCCGTAGTGCACAGGGACGTCCCCACGCTATGTTGCGCCATGAGTATTCGCACAGCGAAAAGCGCACTAAGCATGCCGAGGAAAAGATGCAAATCGCGCGCCGCGCTGTGGAGCTTATCGAGGAAGGCTCGACCATCTTTTTGGGTACGGGCACTACGGTGGAACAGATGGCCTCGATGCTGCCGGCATTTCGCCTGCGCATTGTGACCAATTCGCTTTCGGTGTTTAACCTGCTCGAGGCGCGCGAGGACTGCGACCTGTGCCTCGTGGGTGGTATGTACCGTCGCCGCACCGCCGCTTTTGTGGGACCAACGGCCGAGGATACCCTGCGTGCACTGGGTATCGACGCTGCGTTTATCGGCGCCAACGGCATTCTGGATGGCGACGTATCTACGTCCAACATGGACGAGGGCCGTATCCAGCAGCTCGCCTTTAGCAAGGCAGACTCGCGCTATCTGATCGCCGACTCCAGCAAGATTGGCAAGCGCGACTTCTACACCTTCTGTCGCTTGGACAGCCTGGATGCCGTGGTGTGCGAACCGGGTATCGCCGCCGAGAATCGTGCCGCCATCGAGGAACACACGCAGGTCATCTGCTAGCTAACGCTATGGGATTGCCAACAGGCGATGCGGGAGGACTTTTACCTCCTGTCATTGTGGGGAATCAACGCGTGAGCGCTACGCGATATGACGCGTAAATGAGGACTCCACTATCAAATTGTTTCAACCTGTAACAGGTAGGGGTGGAATCGCCAACCAGATGTTACAGATTGAGATTGAGAGGATTGTCCTGTGTATTTGTCTCAATCTGTAACAACTAGGATCCAAAAACTCGACTAGGTGTTACAGATTGAGATTTTGTCTACCCAGCCATCATCTTTGTCTCGATCTGTAACAGTTAGACGGCTAAAAGCGAGTCAGATGTTACAGATCTAGATATTTCGAACCGGGTGCCCCCGTTCATCTCAATCTGTAACAGCTAGGGCTGAAAATCCCTGCTAGATGTTACAAATCGAGACAAACGGCCTGCTCGGGTCGAGCCAAAACAAAAAAGGCCGCATGCGAACCCGTGGAGGGATTCGCATGCGGCCGACAGGGGGTATGCGGCGGAAACTAGGCCATGAGCAGGCCGGTCTCCGCGACGTTCTTGTACCAGTACGCGCTCGCCTTGGGATAGCGCTTCTGGGTCTCAAAGTCGATGTAGAACAGGCCATAACGCTTGTTGTAGCCGTTGGTCCAGGAGAACTGGTCCTGCAGCGACCACACAAAGTAACCGTCGACGTTTACGCCGCCGTCGATTGCCTTGAGGATCCATGCGAGATGCTGACGCATGTAGTCGATGCGAGGGGCGTCGTCGATAAAGCCGTCCTCGAAGTCGTCCTTATAGCCCATGCCGTTCTCGGTGATGTAGATCTTCTTGTAGTTGGGGTAATCGTTCTTAATGCGGAGCAGCAGGTCGTAGAGGCCCTCGGGATAGATAATCCAGTCCCAATCGGTGGTGGGTACGCCTTCGCGCACGCATGACTCGCCCACGCCCTTGAGGAACCAGCGCGAGGAGCCCTTGTCGCCGGTGCCATTGTGGTGGATGTCGTTTTCGCCCTCGGCGGCACGCAGGAACTGGCACTTGTAGGTGTTGACGCCCAGGCAATCGTTGTAGGGGAGCGCGGCGGTCAGCGCGGCGATGTCCTCGTCGCGGACGTCGAGCTCGCCGCCGGCGATATGGGCCAGCTTGGTTGCGGCTTCCATGGTGTCGGCTGCATAGTGGCCGCGGAAGGTGGCGTCGAGCACCCAGCGGTTGTTGATGACGTCGGCCATGCGGGCGGCCTCGCAGTCGGCGGCGTCATTGGGGTCGAGGGGATACTTGGGCTCCAGGTTCTGGACAATGCCGATCTCGCCCTCAAAGCCGCCCTCATGGAAGGCGACGACAGCCTTGGCGTGGGCCACCATCATGTTGTGCATGAGCTGGAAGGCCTTGTCCAGGCGATACTTCTCGCCGTGCGGCCAGTTGCCGACGATAAAGCTGCCCTCGGCGGTCGCGGGAATCTCGTTAAAGGTAAACCAGTGCTTGACCTCGGTGAACTCGGCAAAGCAGAACTTGGCGTACTCGACAAAGGCGTCGATCGTCGTGCGCGTCAGGAAACCCTCGCCGCCGTTCTGGTAAAAGGCCTCGGGCGTATCGAAGTGATCGAGCGTGACATAGGGGATAACGCCGGCCTTATTGCAGGTGGCAAAGAGCTCGTGATAGAAGGCGACGCCCTCGGGGTTAATCTCGCCAGTGCCACTGGGGAAGATACGGCTCCAAGCGATGGAGACGCGAATACCGTTGATGCCGAAGCGCTGGCACAGGTCGATATCGACCGGGTACTTGTTGTAGAAATCGCTTGCGGGATCGGGGGAGAAGCGACCCTGGGCTGCCAGGAAATCGTCCCAGGGCACTTTGCCCTTGCCGTGCGTACGGGTCTCGCCCTCAACCTGGTAAGCAGCGGTGGCGCCGCCAAACACAAAGCCGTCGGGGAACTGCATGGGGTTGGTCATGAGTCATCCTTTCTGTGGGATACGAATAGGGAGGGTGCCCGAACTGGGGATTCGGGCACCAACAGAGGGAGGAACCTAGTCGAGGTTCTCGCGGAGCCACTTGATGGCGCCAGCGGGGTCACGAGTAAGGTCGATATATTCCTTACCGCGCGGGGCGAGCAGCTTAATGCCCAGACGATCGGTGTCGGCCTTCATGTCGTTGTAGTAGCTACGAACCTGCGGGGCGAGCACGATGACGTCGTACTGATCCATGATGGCAGTGTGCTGACCATAAGCGCCTGCGGAGGAAGCGATGTTCTCTCCGGTCTGCGCAGCACCTTCCTTGATGGCGTTGGCAAGCATGGCAGAGGTGCCGGCGCCGGCGCACAGGACGAGGACCTTCAGACCGTCGACATCCTTCTTAGCGGATGCGTCGGAGGCGGGCTCGGGCTGATCGGCGACAGGCTTGCTGTCGGCGGCAGCGGCGGTCGGCTCGACGGCAGCGGCGGTCTGCTCGATGGCGGGCGCAGAGGTGCTGGCGGCGATGGTGGCAGCACCATCGGACTCGAGACCCAGCTCGGCGGCGCGCTCGGCCTCCTGGTCGCAGAGCAGCTTATCGTATGCCTTCAAGAACGGCAGGTAAATGATGGCGTCCAGCAAGATGATGATTGCGACAAACACCAGGGCGATAAGCTGGAAGTTCGTGGTGATGAAGATACCGATGGGGGCAGGGGTAGCCCAAGGCACCACGAAGGAGAAGCCGTTCATGCCCACATTGTCGATAAAGAACTTGGCAACGCTTACGTTGACGCAGCCAGCGGCAACAAAGGGGATGAGCATGTAGGGGTTAAGGATCATCGGCGCGCCAAAGAGCAGCGGCTCGTTGACGGCGAAGGCAACAGGAACGATCGAGGCCTTACCGACGGCTTTGAGCTGCTTGGACTTCATAAAGAGAATCAGCAGAAGCGGCACGATGAACGTGGCGCCGGTGCCGCCGAACTCACCCACGAGCGACATGTTAAAGGTGAGGGAGTGGGCGGGGTGGCCGCCGGCCAGCAGAACCTGCAGGTTCTCGGCCTGGTTGGCAAGACGGATGGGGTCGATGCCCGGCTGGACAATCGAAGGACCATGGACACCGATGAACCAGAAGAACGCGGTGGCTGCCTGGATAAGGATAAGGCCAGGATAGGTTTCTGCCGCAGTGAAGAGCGGGGAGAGCAGCTTGATGAGCAGCTCGGAGAACGGAACGCCCATGAGGTTGCGCACGACAACATCGATGATGCCGCAGATGATGACAGCGCCGCCAAAGGGGATGATGTCGCGGAAGTTCTGAGCGATGGCGCCCGGAACCTCCTTGGGCAGCTTAATGGTCAGATCGCGCGAGACGCAGAACTTATAGACCCACACGGTAATGAACGCGGCGATATAGGCCGAGAACAGACCGCGCGTACCCATGCTGGTGCAATCGAAGACAGAAAGCTCGGAGCCGTTGAACTTGGTGGTGAACTGCGTAACAGCGAGCAGCAGCATGCTGCACTGGGCGGCAACCATGGTGGAGCCGTCGTTGAGCACCTTGCCGGCGGGCATGCGACGGTTCATGGAAGCCGTGAAGTTCTTGGCGGTGGTGCCGGCAACCATGATGCCCATGACGCCCATGGTGAAGTTGTACAGCTTGTTGCACCAGTCGATGAGCGGCTGGGGCAGCGTGATGCCAACTACGCCGGGAAGGGTGGCGATCAGCAGAAAGATCGAAGAGGTAAGGACGATGGGCATGCACCCAAGGAATCCGTCTTTGATGGCCTGGAGGTAGATGTTCCTCGAGATCTTCTCGAAGAACGGTTGATGCTTCTCGAGCATCTTTACGATGGCGTCCATAGAGCTCCTTTGCTACTTGATGCGCGATGCATGTGGATGGAACTGGTCGTCGATGGATGGTCAGGACTGCCCGGAAACCTTCCTGCTCAAGGAAGGCATTGCGAAATGACAACGTTGTCATTTCGTTAATGACAACGTAAGACATTTTTCGAAGAGCAACAAGGATTTACAGGTGAACGGTCGATATCGTCCGATAAACGGCTGATTTGTCAGTCAGGCAGGTAGTGTATGCTAGAACGCAAAAAACAAGCGATGCAAGACCGACTGGAGAAGTAGTGGCAACGATGGACAAGAAAAATGTCTCAATGAACGATGTGGCGATTGCTGCGGGTGTTTCTCTCAAGACGGTTTCGCGTGTGATCAACGAGCCCGATAGCGTGCGAGAGTCGACACGCGATAGGGTCCATGCGGCCATGGAGGCGCTTGGGTTCCGGGCGAACTTTGCCGCGCGTTCACTCAAGTTGGGTCGTTACGGGTGCATCGGCGTGGTGCTGTTCCACTTGTCGGGCGGTGCCGTGGACATGATTGACGGTATTGCCGATGCCGCCGAAGAGCGAGGCTTTGCGCTCACGATGATTAAGAAGTGCGGAGGTGAGAAGATGACTCTTGCCGATGCGGCGCGTAGGATGTCGCAGCTGCCTGTTGATGGCATGATCTTCAACCTGCGTCAGATGGTCGATGACTTTGATAGCTTTGAGGCGCCGAAAGACCTCAAGACGGTGATTATCACACCGATGGAGCATCCTACCTGCTCCACCGTCAGTGACGATCAAGAGGGCGGCGCTCGTATGGCGTGCGAGTACTTCTTGAATCGCGGGCACAAGAACGTGTACTTCGTCTCTGGTAAGAAAGAGTCGCTGTCGAGCCAGTGCCGTATGAAAGGTTGGCGTGCGGCACTCGAGACGCGTGGCATTGAGCCGCCCGAGCCTCTGCAAGGCGATTGGAATGCGGATAGTGGCTATGCTGCGGGCCTTGTGCTTGCCGATAAACCCGATTGCACGGCGGTCCTCGCGGCTAACGACTGCATGGCAAACGGCGTGATGATGGCTCTACGTGACAAAGGGCTCAGTGTGCCCGACGACGTGTCCGTGATCGGCTTCGACGATGAGCTCTACAAGACGATTCCCAACTCGATTCTGACGTCGGTGAAGTTTCGCCACCGCGAGCTGGGCATCCGTGCGCTTAACGAGGTCGTCGCAGGTCTGGAAGCCCCGAGCTCCAGAAGCCGTACGCTCGTCTCGGGTGTGTTGGTCGAGCGCGCGAGCGTGCGGGATTTGCGGGCGTAGACGTGCTCGGCCTGCTCGTCTAAGTCTGTAACAGGTGGGACCCGAAAACTCGGCTAGATGTTACAGATTGAGATGAACAGGAGGACGGGTGCGGTCTAAACAAAATGGCCCGCGCATCACACATCGATGCACGGGCCATTTATTGTCTGCGAGCGGCAGGTGGTGTCAGCGTCTTATGCCTCGAGGTTTTCCTCGATCCAGGCGACGGCACCCTTGGGATCCTTAGTGAGGTCGATGTACTGTTTGCCCTTGGGCGACAGCAGCGTGATGCCCAAGCGGTCGGTGTCGGCCTTCATCTCGTTGTAATAGGTGCGAACCTGCGGAGCCAGGACGATGACGTTGTACTGGTCCATGATGGCGTAGTGACTGCCGTAGGCACCGGCGTTGGCGGTAATGTCGATGCCCAGCTCGTCGGCGCCTTCCTTAAGCGCGTTGGCGAGCAGTGCAGAGGTGCCGGCGCCAGCGCACAGAACCAGAACCCTCAGATCCTTGCCCTTAAGGGCGGACGGAGCTGCGGAGGCCTCGGTGGCAGAAGCGGTCTCGACAACAGGAGCCTCAACGGCGGGGGCGTCAGCGGTCTTGACGGTCTTGGTCTCCTCGGCCTCTTCTTCGGCCAGGGTCTCGGCCTCCTGCTTGCACAGGACGTTGTCGTAGGCCTTGCAGAACGGGTAGTAGATCAAGAAGTCAACGACCAGCAGGACGACAACCAGGACCAGAGAGATCGGCTGGAAGTTGGTGTCGATGAAGGTGCCGATCGGTCCGGGGAGTGCCCACGGCATGGCATAGATAAAGCCGTTCATGCCCAAAAAGTCGATGAAGAACTTACCAATGAGGACGTTGGCCACGGGGGCAAACAGGAACGGGATCAGGAAGTACGGGTTGAGGATGATGGGCGCGGCGAACAGCAGCGGCTCGTTGACGGCGAACATCACGGGTACGACAGAGGCTTTGCCGACGGCCTTGAGCTGCTTGGAGCGCATAAAGAGCAGGAAGATGATCGGGACAATGAACGTGGCGCCGGTGCCGCCGAGTTCGCCGATGTAGTTACCGAAGTTCTCGGTCAGGGCGAGGGCGGGGTGACCGCCGGCCTGCAGCGTGGCGAGGTTGGTGGTGATGTTGCCAAACAGCGCGGCGTTGAGGGCAGGCTTAACGACCGAGGGGCCGTGGATGCCCATGAACCAGAACAGCGGGATCATGAACCAGATGAGGGCGAGGCCGGCGTAGGAATCGGCAGCGGCGAACAGCGGGCTCACCAGCGTGGAGATGACGTTGGCAAACGGGACGGCCAAGCAGGTGCGGCAGATAACGTCGATGACGGCGACAAACAGGATGGAGAAGCTGAAGGCGAAGATGTCGCGGAAGTTCTGGGCGATGGCGCCGGGGACTTCTTTGGGCAGCTTGATGGTGATGTCTCGCTTAATGCAGAAGGCATAGATGTTGACCGTGGCAAATGCGGCGACAAAGGAGCTCAGCAGGCCCTTGGTGCCCATGTTGTCGGTAAAGAACACCGAGACATCGGCGCCGTCGATCTTGGCACTCGTCTGGGTAACGGCCAAGATGAGCATAGCGCACATGGCGGCGACCATGGTGCTCGTGGCGTTGATGGCCTTGCCGGCAGGCATGCGGCGGTTCTTGGAGCCGGTCAGCGCGCTTGCGGTGGTGCCGGCGACCATGATGCCCACGACGCCCATCGTGAAGTTGTAAACCTTGTTGCAGAAGTTCACGACGTCGACGTTCCACCAGTCGGGCAGCGTAAAGCCGCCGACCGTGGCGACAACGCCCGGCAGGGTCGAAATAAGCAGGAAGACAGAAGAAGACAGGATGATGGGCATTGCTGCCAAAAAGCCGTCTTTAATGGCCTGAAGGTAGATGTTCTTAGAGACCTTGTCGAAGTACGGCTGACCTTTCTCCAAGAACTTAACGATCGATTCCATAGTTCACGCTCCTCTTTGCATGAAATCTTAATGGCATGGACGTTGAAAACCTATATGGTCTCCCGCTTGCTAAAAGCCCGGGTGCAGGCGGGGTCGGTCCCAGGGGGAGAGAGGGGAGCGGCTGGGTTTGTATCGCATAGGGCCGCTCCCTTCTCGGGGGAAAGCGAGGCGATGCGCTACTGCGCGTCCGCCATAGTGTCGGCGAGCTCCTTGTACCAGAGTGCCGACTGCTTGATGTAGCGTTTTTGCGTGTCGAAGTCGATGTAGAACAGGCCGTAGCGCTTGTTATAGCCATTGGCCCACGAGAACTGGTCCTGCAGGCTCCAGATAAAGTAGCCCTGGACGTCGACGCCCTCGGCGCGCGCCTGGAGCACCTTCTCCATGTGCTGGTCGACAAAGTCGATGCGCTCGGGATCGGCGACGATGCCGTTTGCGTCGGGCTCGGGGTCCTTGTGGCCCAGGCCGTTTTCGGTGATATAGATGACGGGGAGGTTGGGATAGGTGGCGCTGATGTGCTTGAGCGTGTCGTAGAGGCCTTGCGGGTAGATGAGCCAATCCCAGTCGGTGGTGGGGATACCCGGCATATCGACCTGCTGCCCGACGCCCTTAAACTTAAAGCACGAGGTGCCCTTGTCTCCGGTGCCGTTAAAGCTGTTGGTGGACTCGCCATCGTAGGCGGCGATAAACGCCGACTGATAGTAGTTGAGGCCGAACATATCGTTGCGGGGCGCCGCCTTGGCGAGCTCCTCCATGTCGCTGTCCTCAACCGTAAGTGTGGCGTTGTTGGCACGCAGAATCTCGTTGATGAGTGAGAGGGTGCGCGCGGAGTAGTGACCCAGGAAGGCGCCGTCCATGATGAAGTCGGTGTAGAAGGCGTTGTACAGGTCGGCGGCGTGCTGGTCGGCGGGCGAGTCGGTGGCAGGATATGCCGGCGTCAGGACGTTGACCATGCCAATGCGTCCGCCCAGGTGCTCGGTCTCGTCAAGATCCTTATACAGGTTGACGGCGCGGGCGTGGGCAACGAGCTCGTTGTGCTGGCTCTGGATGCCGCTCGTCACATCAAAGTGATGGTTGGGCGGGAAGTTGCCTTGGATGTATTGGGAGTGCGAGAGGCTGATGAGCTCGTTGATGGTGAACCAATTCTTGACCTCGCGGAACTCGCGGAAGCAGAACTCGGCATAGCGCACATAGGCGTCGACGGTCTTGCGGTTGAGCCAGTCGCCCTGGTTGAACAGGGCGGCGGGGGAGTCAAAGTGATGCAGGGACACATAGGGCTCGACGCCATACTTTTTGCAGCAGGCGAACAGCTCGTGGTAGTGCTTAACGCCCTCGGCGAGGGGTTCGGCATCGTCGCCGTTGGGGAAGATGCGGGTCCAGGCGATGGACACACGAATGGCGTTGAGTCCATGCTCGGCAGAAAGGCGGATATCCTCCTCGTAGCGGTTGTAGAAATCACTGGCCGGGTCGGGCAAAAAGCGACCCTGGGCGACAAGGTAATCGTCCCACATGGTCTTACCCTTGCCTGCCACCTTCGTGGAACCTTCCGTTTGGTACGCGGCGGTTGCGGCGCCCCAAACAAAGCCCTTCGGCAGCTGCTGTACGCGGTTTAGCAAAGACATATGCATACATCCTCTCGTCTCGCTGTTCGATATTGTGCGTTTGCGCTCAGGAGGCTCCCTGGTTAGCGTTCAGCGGTGAAAAAGCCCGATAAACACTATCTTAAAATGATTAGAACCAAAATGAGCACGTGAACATTTGACAATGAGCACGTTAACATCCGGCTGGGATGTATAGAAACAAAACAACTTCAAACAGCTGCGAACGGTTGTATTTGTTCGGTAAGCGGTTTTGATTGACAGAAGTTTTCATGTTGTGGTATATGGCTCGGGTATCATGAGCACGTTATCAATGTATGTACGATGCGCCATGGGCGCGGGGAATAGTTGGGAAGCAGGTTAGCGTGGAAGGCATGGATCAGCAGACAAGGAATGGTCGTTCGGCGAGCGCGGCAGAGGTTGCGGCGCTCGCTGGCGTGAGCCGCCAGACTGTGTCTCGCGTGGTCAACGGTATGCCCAACGTGACGGAAAAGACGCGCAAGCGTGTGCTGGCCGCCATGGAAGAGCTGGGCTTTCGTCCCAATTTTGCTGGATCGGCGTTGCGCGGCGGGTCGTATCGTTCTATTGGCCTGTGCATGTACAACATCACACGTGTCGGTAACCTGGCGACGCTCGAGGGTATCATGCAAGCGGCGCGCGAGCATGATTTTGCCGTCACTATGATCGAGATGGGCGGCGACAAGCCCTATGCACTTGCCGATGCCTCGCGCCGCATGGTCGAGCGACCCGTCGACGGCATGATTCTCAACATGAACCGCATGGCTCCCGATTTTGAGGAGTTTGTTCCCCAGCCGGGAGTGCGAACGGTCATCCTGTCCATGTATGCGCATCCGCGCTGCACGACGATCGACTCCGACCAGTATGGTTCGTGCGAGCTGTTGACCAATTATCTGCTGGAACATGGTCACTCGAATATGCGGTTTGTGGCGGGTCCGGAAAACTCGATTTCCTCGCGTTTTCGTGAGGCCGGTTGGCGCGATACGCTGGGTCGTGCTCATGTCGATGCCGCTCCGATGCTGCGTGGCGATTGGAGTGCGGACAGTGGGTACGCCATGGGCGAGCGGATTGCGGCCGAGGTGCTTGCCGGCGGGTCGCAGACGCCGACTGCCGTGCTTGCGGCAAATGACCAGATGGCGCTGGGCGTTATCGCCGCGCTCGAGAACGCGGGCCTGTCCGTGCCCGACGACGTGAGCGTGGTTGGTATCGACGACGCACTCGAGGGACTTGTTCCTCACAATCGGCTGACGACGCTGCGATTTGATTTGCGCGGTGTCGGTAAGCTTGCGTTTGAGGCGGCGATTGGAGAGAGCTCGTCTATCGAGGCGATTCATGTGCCGAGCACGCTGGTCGAACGCTCGACTGTTAGGGACATACGGGGTTAGGTCCTACTCCGTCTGTCTCGATTTGTAACAGGTAGACGGTCAAAAGCGGGCTACGTGTTACAGATTTAGATTCTTCGGAAAGAGTAATCCTGTTCGTCTCAATCTGTAACAGCTAGGACCAAAAAACTCGGCTAGATGTTACAGATCGAGACAAACGGCTTCCGACCTGCACAAAAAGGCCGGGGGCGGCGCGCCGTGTGACGTGCCGCCCCCGGCTGAGAAATGGGGACAGGTTATGTGAGCGGGCAACCCCGCCAGTCACTAGTCCAGACGACGGGTCTGCGCCACGTGCTTATACCAGTATGCGCTTGCCTTGGGCGTGCGCTTCTGGGTTTCAAAGTCAACGTAGAAGAAGCCGTAACGCTTGTTGTAGCCATTGGTCCAGGAGAACTGATCCTGCAGACTCCACAGGAAGTAGCCGCCCACGTTGACGCCCACCTCCATGGCCTTGAGCAACCAGCGCAGGTGCTGCTCGATGTAGTCGATGCGCGGCTGGTCGTCCACAAAACCGTCCTTGTAGGGGTCCTTGTAGCCCATGCCGTTTTCGGTGATGAAGATCTGCTTGTAGTTGGGGTAGCGCTGCTTAATGTAGACGAGCAGATCGAACAGGCCCTCGGGATAGATGATCCAGTCCCAGTCGGTGGTGGGGATGCCAGGTTTGTTCACATGCTCGCCAATGCCCTTAACGCGCCAGCGGCCAGTGCCCTTCTCACCCGTACCGTTGTGGTGCAGGTCGTTCTCGCCGTCGTAAGCCTTCAAGAAGCGGCACTGGTAGTTGTTAACGCCCAGGTAGTCGTTGTAGAGCGCGGCCTCGCGCATGATCTCGAGATCCTCGTCCAGGATCTCGATGGTGCCGCCCGAGATGGCCGCCAGGCGGTTGGCGCACTCGAGGGTGTCGGGGGCATAGTCGCCGCGGAAGGTGGCGTCGAGCAGAAACTGGTTCTGCAGCACGTGCTCGTTGTTGGCGGCTTTGATGTCGGCGGGGTCGTTCTCGTTGAGCGGATACTTAAACTCCAGCGACTGAATGACGCCGATCTTGCCCTTAAAACCGCCGTTGTGGAAGGCCAGCACGGCCTTGGCGTGGGCGAGCATCATGTTGTGTTCGCACTGGAAGGCCTCGGCAAGATGCGCCTTGACGCCGCCGGGGAAGGTGCCCTCGATGTAGGTGTTGGAGGCGTCGGCCCAGATCTCGTTAAAGGTGAACCAGTAGGTCACCTGGTCGGCGTACTCCTTAAAGCAGAAGGTGGCAAAGTCCACAAAAGCGTCGATGGTCTCGCGGTTGAGGAAGTCACCCTTCTCAAAGAGAGTCAGCGGCGTGTCAAAGTGGTGCAGCGTGACGAACGGCTCAACATGGTGCTTATGGCATTCGGCGAAAAGATCGTGGTAGAACTGGACACCCTCGGGGTTGATCTCGCCGGTGCCGTTGGGGAAGATGCGGCTCCAGGCGATGGAGAGGCGGATGCCGTTGATGCCAAACTCCTCGCACAGTTCCAGGTCGACGGGGTACTGGTTGTAGAAGTCCGAAGCGGGATCGGGGGAAAAGCGCCCCTGGGCCTCCAGGAAGTCGTCCCAGGCAACCTTGCCCTTACCGTGAGTGCGGGTCTCGCCCTCTACCTGGTAGGCAGCGGTGGCGCCGCCAAAGACAAAGTCCTCGGGAAACTGTGCGGGCGGGTTGGTGACGCTAGCAGGGTTAACGGACATGATGATCCAATCGTCTAAATCGAAGGGCCAGCCGGTCTTGGATGGTCGGCTGGCCCTGAGCGTTACTTACTTCGAGAGTTGCTCGCTTACGAAGGCGAGAGACTTGTCACCGTTCTGGGAGAGCTCGATGTACTGCTTGCCACGGCAGGCGACGCACTTGTTGCCCACGCGCTCGCAGTCCTTCTGAAGGTCGGCCAGGTAGCTTGCGGCCTGCGGGGCCAGGACGACCAGGTCAAAGTCGGGGAGCATGTCAACGTGGTTGCCATAGGCCTCGGCAGCGGTCTCGAGGTTAATACCGCGCTCCCTGGCAGCCTTGGCCAGCGCGTTGGCGAGCAGGCCCGAGGTACCGCCGCCCTGGCAGAGCACGAGCACGCGCTTGCCGTTGAGGTCGCTGGTGGACGTAGCCTCGGTGGCGACAGCGGCGGGAGCGTCGGCCTTCACGGCCTCGGCAGCGGCGCCGGCGGCAACGCTCTTGGCGTCAGCCTTGCCCTGGAAGGCGTCGTTGAGCTTGGCGGCCTTCTCGGCGTTCTTGGCGGCGAGCTCCTCCTGGGAGATCTCGGCCTCCTCGGTGCACTTCTGGGCGTCATAGGCACGGAAGAACGGGTAGTACAGGGCAAAGTCGACGACCAGGATAAGGGCGAGCATCACAAAGGCGAGCGGCTGGAAGCCCAGGCCCATGATGGTGCCGATGGGGCCGGGGACGGTCCAGGGCAGGGTATACATAAAGCCGTTCATGCCCAAGAAGTCGATAAAGATCTTGAGGATCCAGATGTTGGCGATCGGGGCAAAGACAAACGGGACAAAGAAGACGGGGTTGAGCACGATGGGCGCGGCGAACAGCAGCGGCTCGTTGACAGCGAAACAGACGGGAACGATGGCGGCCTTACCGACGGCGCGCATCTCCTGGGACTTGGCCAGGAAGCAGAACATAAAGACCAGGACAAGCGTGGCGCCGGTGCCGCCCATGCAGACGACGAAGTACTGGGCACCCTGGGTCAGGACAGCGGAAGCGTGCTGGCCGGCCTGGAACGCAGCCAGGTTGTCGGTCATGTTGGCAACGAGGGCGGCGGCGATGGCGGGCTCGACGATCGAGGGGCCGTGGACGCCCACGAACCAGAAGAGGCTCATGGCGCCGTAAATCACAGCGAGGCCAATATAGCCGTCGGCAGCGGTGAACAGGGGCTGGAACACCTGGATGACGCCTTGGGCAAAGCAGAAGCCAAAAGCAGCGCGGAAGACGATGTCAAAGACCCAAAAGACGGTGATGCAGACGGAGAAGGGGATGATGTCCTTAAAGGTCTGCGAGATGTTAGGCGGAACCTGCTCGGGCATCTTGACGGTGATGTTGCGCTTGATAAAGAACTTGTAGATGATGCCGGTCACAAACGCAGCGATGAAGGCAGTCAGCAGGCCCTTGGAACCAAGGTAGGTGGTGTTGAAGCCGCTGGCGGCGTCCGTGGCGATCGTGTCGCTCGAAAGGAGCAGGAAGCCGATGATGGCCGCGCACATGCACGAGATAAAGTTGATCTGGTTATTCTTGGGCAGATCGCGGTTCTGGGCGTCGGCGAAGTGCTTGGCCGTGGTGGCGGCGCAGGCGATGGCCAGGATGCCCATGGAGTAGTTGTAGCACTTCCACAGGGCGTTGTTGATGTCATCGGGCCAGTAGAAACCCCAGATGTTGGGGACCGAGGCTACCAGGCAGAAGATGGACGAGAAGATGATGATGGGGATGACGGAGATAAAGCCGTCGCGGATCGCCTTGAGGTACTTGTTGCGGGCAATCGCGTTGAAAAAGGGCTGGCCCTTTTCGATGATGGCGATGAGTTGCTCCATGCAATGCTCCTAAGAGTCGGTGAGTTAGCAACGATGGTAGCTTTTGACTTTCGGTTGCCAAAATGTTGACGTTGCCATTTTGTGACACAAATAAAAGACGCGAACCGGTGGTTCCTGTGCCTGCGAACCATCGATTCCTTACGCGTAAACATTTGAGCCGCCCGGTGGCTCTGTGTTTGCACAATGGCAACGTTAACATTTGGGCGCCAAAAGCCGTTCGGGGAAGCAAAAATGTCGGTGAACGGTAGGTTTTGGGTGGTGAGCGTATGGTGGGGGAGGCGTTGGATATACTTGAAGGCGTTAAAAATGACTGCGCAAGGTGCCACCAATGGCATCGTTGACATAGAAAGATCGACCTATGGCCGCTGTTAAAAAATCGGTATCCGTTAAGGATGTGGCGCGCCTCGCGGGCGTCTCGGAGCAGACGGTCTCACGCACCGTGCACGATTCGCCCAGCGTGCGCCCCGAGACCAAGGAACGCGTGCGTGCCGCCATGCGCGAGCTGGGGTATCGCCCCAATTTTGCCGGTCGATCGCTGCGCCGTGGCAAGTTTAAGACCGTCGGCGTCGCCATGTTCAACATTACCGGTACCGGTAACCTCGACCGTATGGAGGGCTTTGCCGCCGCGGCCGACAAACATGGCTATGCCATCACCCTCACTAAAGTAGACGGGCATCCGTATACCCTCGAGAGCGCATCGTCACGCATGAGCGCGCTGCCGGTGGATGGCATGGTCGTGATTATGAACCGCATGCCGGCAGACTTTGGCACTTTTGAGCCGCTGCCCGGCATGCAGACGGTGCTCGTTACGATGTTGGAGCACCCGCTCTGTTCAACGGTCGATAACGACCAGTTCGATTGTTCGCGCCAGGTGGTCGAGTACTTGATGGGGCGGGGGCACAAAACCGTGCACTTTATCTCGTGTCCCGAGCGCTCGCTTTCGGGCATGCGGCGCGAGGAAGGCTGGCGCGAGACATTGCGTGCGCATGGCATTGAGCCCCCGCAGCTCGTGCGCGGCGATTGGACGGCACAGAGCGGGTATGCTGCCGGTCAGGCTCTGGCGGACGATCCGACCTGTACGGCCATTTATGCCTCCAACGATGCCATGGCCTACGGCTGCATTCGCGGACTCGAGTCGCGCGGGAAGCGCGTGCCCCAGGACGTGAGCGTGGTGGGTGTTGATGACAGTCTGGGCGACATCGTGCCCGACCGTCGCCTGACCACGGTGCGCTTTGACAACAAGCGCGTCGGCATGTGGGCGGTCGACAAGATTGCCGGCGCCGATGGGGGTGCGTCTGGCGTGGAGCACATGCTGATTCCCGGTGTGCTCGTAGAGGGCGATACGGTGCGCGATTTGCGTTAGGGTGCGGCCCTGTTTGGGTTGCCGCTAATTGTGTTCGATATTGTTCAGATTGGTTTAAAAACCGTTCACGGGCGAAAAGTGACCGTTCATAGCTCGAAATTACGTTTTGCGCTGTTCTTTTTTGTTTGAATGTTATTGTTTCTGCCATACAGAACGCAGCGCGTATGCCCGGACGCGATGCTCTCCATTGGTTCATATGTGAAAGGAACGCAATATGGCAACCAAAGAAGAAATCTCGATGGTTGGATTCGAGATCGTCGCATACGCAGGTGACGCCCAGACCGATCTGCTTGCAGCGCTCGATGCTGCTCGCGAGGGTGACTTTGAGAAGGCCGAGCAGCTGCACAAGGATGCCAGCGATGCGCTCATCGGTGCCCACGACACGCAGACCAAGCTGCTTTCGCAGGAGGCCGGCGGTGGCGAGATGGAGATGACCTTCATCATGGCTCACGCTCAGGACACTCTCATGACCACCATGATTCTGGAGAAGCAGACCCGCTTTACCATCGACGCCTACAAGCGCATCGCTGCGCTCGAGGCCAAGCTCGCCTAACGAGTCCTTACAACCAAGTCCCCTTCCAAAAGCTCTGCCGCTACCCGCGGCAGGGCTTTTCTGTTCTCCTCCAAGTTGCGGTGAAATAGGGACTGAATAGGGGCCGGTGGGCACAAAACAATCCCTATTCCACCGCAACTTATCCCGAGATAGTCATTGGGGACGTTCTTAAACGACTAGTCGTTGGGGACAGTCTTGGTGCGCTCCGTTCGTCCTCCCGTTCGATTTTTGCTCGGTGGGTATACTTCCTTTCGCATTAAACGCCGGACTGAGGAGGTATCCAAATGCCGGATAACGGGTCAATACAAAAAAGAGGCGCGCACGAGATGGCTCATGGGCGTCCTGTCCAGATAACCGAGCACACGACGGTAACCGAGCTGCAGCCCAGCCTGTCCGATGTCGTGTGCGCAAACAAAAAGCTGCAGATTGGCTTTATCGTTGCGCTCGTGGTGCTGGCGCTGCTGTCGGGCTTTGTAGCTCGTCCGCATTTCGCCGATACCAAAACTTGGGACTCCACCATCGAGGTCATCGATCAAAAGAAAGGTAACGTACTGGCGCTCACGACCTCGTGCGTCGCCCTATCTGCGGGTATCACTGCGCTGCCGGGCGATACGGGAACGCCGGTTGCCGAGCAGCTCGCTCAGCTTTCGGGTAACTTGGGCATCGTGCTTGCCGTGCTCTACCTCGAGAAATACCTGCTGACCATTTTGTGGTCGGTTGGCCTGGGCATCCTGATCCCGTTTGCGCTGGTGCTCTTTGCGGTGTCGCTCGGCATTCACGGGCTCTGGAGCACGAGCGCCGTCCTGCGCCGCGTGGCGACTCGCGTGCTGGTGGTCGCCATGATCGGAATGGCCTTGGTGCCTGCAAGCGTATGGGTGTCGCAAAAGGTCGACGAAACGTATCGAGTGAGCATCGAGGCGGCCGAGCAAAAGGCGGCCGACGCTGCGGGTGCGGTAGATAGCGACAGCTCCAAAGTAAGCAAGAAAAAGACCGAGTCCACAGAGTCCAAGAATGTGCTTGAGCAGCTTGCCGACGGCGCCTCGAGCCTGGTCACGTCGGTAACCAGTGGTGCCAAACAGATGACCGACGAGATCGTACAGCAGGTGACCGATCTGATCGAAGGTGTCATCGTGATGATCGTGACCTCGTGCGTGATTCCACTGCTGGTGCTCGCGGCGTTTTTGTGGCTGGGGCACGTGCTACTGGGGATTGATATTTCCGGCCCGGCGAACTATTTGACGGGTCGCTTTCTGGGCGCTCCGTCTAAGCATACCAAGAAGGGCGGGCAGTCCGAGTAGCTAAAACAGCTGTATATACCGGGGAATACCGCCGAAGGGCGGCCGAGGCACGTTCTCGGCCGCCCTTTTGTTTGTTGAACACATGGTCGCTACGTCCGCGCCGGGCCCAAACGGTCAGCAATCGCCCGTGAATGGTATTTGTTCAAAAAAGAACAAAGATAAACAAATAGTTGTTGCAGTTAATGTTCGAATGTGTTCAAATAAACACGAACAGTGAAGAACCGCACATTCAGATGCCCGGACCTGAACGCGATTCAACACTTCCAAACAGAAACTACGCACCTGCGTATCTCTCAAGGAGGATGTCATGAGGGTTGTAATCGCTTCCGATGCCGACGGTATGTCGATGAAGGAGTCCATCAAGGAGATGCTCATCGCCGACGGTCACGAGGTCGTCGACTATTCCGAGACCCCTACCGCGGACTTTGTCGATTCCGCGACCGCCGTTGCCAAGGACCTGCTGGAGCACAAGGATTCCCAGGGCTTCGCATTCGATAAGTACGGCGTCGGCTCCTATATGGCCGCCGTCAAGATTAAGGGCATGGTCGTCGCCAACATTTCCGACGAGCGTTCCGCCTACATGACCCGCGAGCACAACGGCTCGCGCATGGTCACCATGGGCCCGGGCGTTGTGGGCACCGAGGTCGCCAAGAAGATCGCCCGCGAGTTCCTGCGCGCCCAGTACGCCGGCGGCCGTCACCAGATCCGTGTCGACATGCTCAACAAGATGGCCTAACGAGAGCCACCGAGAACTCGAACTTCTACCTCAACTTGTGAATTCAGACGAAAGGACGTTCTGATGAAGAAGACCATCGCAATCGGTTGCGACCATATCGTTACGGACGAGAAGATCTATCTGGCCGACCGCCTGGAGCAGGCTGGCTACAAGGTGCTCGACTGCGGCACCTACAGCCACACCCGTACGCACTATCCCATCTACGGTAAGGCCGTGGGCGAGGCTGTTGCCAGCGGCAAGGCCGACTTTGGCGTGGCCCTGTGCGGCACCGGCATTGGCATCACCAACGCCGTCAACAAGGTTCCCGGCGCCCGCTGCGCCCTGGTCCGCGACATGACCTCTGCCCTGTATGCCCGTCGTGAGCTCAACGCCAACATCGTGGGCTTTGGCGGCAAGATCACCGGCGAGTTCCTGATGGCCGATATTATGCTTGCCTTCCTGGAGGAGCCCTACGAGAAGACCCCCGAGCACGATGCCCTGATCGCCAAGATCGATGCCTGCAATAAGGCCGACGCCGAGGCTCAGGCTGACCCGCACTTCTTTGACGAGTTCCTCGAGAAGTGGGACCGCGGCGAATACCATGATTAGCGGGTATTCGGCGTAATTAACTAGTCCGTTGACGGCTCGCGTTTCTGTGAGGGGGCGCGGGCCGGTTTTCTATCAGCCCTATTGACTTGGCGGGCTGTCGTAAGAAAGGGAAGGCTCCTATGGAGTTTGTTCTTGATAACGGTTCTATCCGCGTAGCACTGAGCACGGCTGGCGGATCGTTCACTTCTATTGCGGCCAACGGCCGTGAGTACCTGTGGCAGGGCGACCCGGCGGTGTGGTCGGGCCAGGCGCCCATTTGTTTCCCGATCTGCGGCGGCCTTCGAGACGGTCACGCAATGACCATGGGCGGCCGCGAGGTAAAGCTTGCCCGTCACGGCTTTGCTCGCAAACAGGAGTGGAAGCTCGAGGAGCAGAGCGACAACATGGTCGCGCTGAGCCTAAGCTCTGCCGACCATGCCGAGTTGCTCGAGCAGTACCCGTATCCGTTTAAAATCGTTGCTCGTTACACGATCGATTCGGAAAAGGTGGCCGTATCGTACGAGGTGACCAATGAGGGCACCGAGGACATGCCGTTCTTTGTGGGCGGTCACCCCGGCTTTAAGTGCCCACTTGACGAGGGCGAATCCTATGACGACTACGAGCTCCGTTTTGAGCAGCGCGAGGCCGCCGAGCTCTGCACTGCCGTTCCCTCGACGGGCCTGATTGATGTTGAGCGTCGCAGCAAGAACCCCATGATTGGCCAGAACCTGCCGCTTACCCACGAACTCTTCGACTTCGCGGAGACCATCTTTGACGTGCTCGAGAGCCGCGTGGTTACGCTGACCAAGAAAACCGAGGACAAGGGCGTGCGCCTGACGTTCCCCGATATGCCGTACCTGATTGTGTGGAGCAAGCCCGAGGGCGACTTTGTGGCCGTGGAACCGTGGGGCGGCCTGTCCACCTGCTCCGATGAGGACGATATCCTGGAGCACAAGCGTGGCTGCCTGGTGGCCAAGCCGGGGGAGACCGTCACCCGTGGCTTTGAGATCGAGATCCTTTAACGAGCTATCGTATGTTTGGGGTGGGTCATGCCGCCCCGGAACAGGAGTTCAATATGATTCTGACCGTTACCATGAACCCGTCGATTGATACGCGCTATCAGCTCGACAAGTTGATCATCGACGATGTTAACCGTGTGACGCCCGAAAAGACCGCTGGCGGCAAGGGCCTCAACGTGAGCCGTGTGCTGCTGCAGTTGGGCGACGATGTGCTCGCGACCGGTCTGCTCGGCGGACACATGGGTGCCTATATGGCCGAGCTTATGGATGCCGATGGCGTCAAGAACGACTTTGTGCCCATTGCCGGCGAGACGCGCATTTGCCTGAATATCCTGCACGAGGGTAATCAGACCGAGCTGCTGGAGAGCGGCCCGCAGATCACCCCGGCCGAGCTCGAGGCCTTTACGGCCAAGTTCGCCGAGCTTGCAGCGAAGGCGGACGTTGTGACGCTTTCGGGCTCGCTGCCGCGTGGTGTCGATGCCGGCTACTATGCCGAGCTCGTCAAGATCGCCGAGGAGGCGGGCGCCAAGGTGCTGCTCGACACCTCGGGTGCATCGCTGGAGGCCGCGCTGGAGTCTGACGCTAAGCCTGAGCTCGTAAAGCCCAACCTGACCGAGATTAACGGCCTGCTGGGTACGTCCTTTACGACCGATGATGTCGATGCCCTGCGCGAGGCGCTTGCCGGCGATGGCCGCTTTGACGGTATTCCCTGGGTTGTCGTTTCGATGGGCGCTGCCGGTTCGGTGGGCTTCCATGAGGGTCGCGCGTTCCGCGTCAAGACGCCCGCGATTACGGCTGTGAACGCGACGGGTTCCGGCGACTCGACCATCGCCGGCTTTGCGCATGCCATTGCGGCTGGTGTCGACGACGTCACGGTGCTCAAGACCGCCAATACCTGCGGCAAGCTCAACGCCATGGATCCCAAGACCGGCCACCTGGTCATGGACTGCTGGGACGAGGTCTACAACAGTGTTGTCGTGACTGAACTGTAGGGTTACGGCGTTTTACCAAACGCCGTAACGGCTCGACGCTGCAAACGCCCCTAAGCGGCAATCTGACGTTCAATCGTCGGGCATGACCAAAAGGTCAATGCCCTCCTCTTTCACGTCACCTTGCTCGCTTAGGGGCGTTTTCGCTGTCGTTGCCAAGACACCGGCGTTGCCTTGGTTGCAAGTAGTCATTGGGGACGCTCTTTAATGACTAGTCGTTTAAGAACGCCCCTTAAGAATGACCCCAATGACTACACTCAAAAACGGCGCCCGTCGGCGATGTTGCCGGCGGGCGCCGTTGTCTTGAAGACGAAATGATCTGTTTTCCTCCGTCCCCAAGGGACCATTACAGTGAGTCGATAAAGCGCTGCTGGGCGGCGCGGCCGGCTTCGTCCCACTTAAAGACGCCGGCGTTGTCGAGCACGTGGCCAAACACCACGCCGACCTCCTCGTGCAGGATATCGATGGCGTTGTCGGCCGTAAGCTCGTTGGCGCGGCGGGCATAGACATCCTCGGCCCATGCGGCGTGGCTGCGGCATAGATCATCGCCTTCGAGTGCACCGGCAAGGTCGTAGCTGGCATCGGCCTTGGCTGCCAGCAGATGCTCGCGGACAGCGCCAAGCTCGGGAACCAGGCGCGGCGGCAGAATTGCCAGGCCCATGACCTCGATCAGGCCGATGTTCTCCTTTTTAATGTGGTGGTACTTGGCATGCGGGTGGAATACGCCCAGCGGATGCTCGTCGGTCGTGATATTGCAGCGAAGCGCCAGGTAGGCCTCGTAGATTTCGCCGCCGGCGTTGCCGCGGGAGTCGACGCGGCGGATGACGGGCGTTACGGTGTTGTGCGCTACGCCGTCGGCTGTGTGTGCGATAACGCCCACGGACTCGTCGGTCCACTCGCGCCAGGCGAGGATAATCTTCTCGGCAGCATCGAGCAGCTGGGTGCGGTCGTGCGAGCGCAGTCGCAGCACCGAAAGCGGCCACTGCAACACGGTGCCGCTGACCTGGTCAAAGCCGGGCACGCTAAACTGCGAGACCTCGGCGGCATGCATCATGGGGAACTCGTGCGCGCCGCCCTGGAAGTGGTCGTGCGACAGAATCGAGCCGCCCACGATGGGCAGGTCGGCGTTGGAGCCAATAAAGTAGTGCGGGAACAGGTCCACAAAATCGAGCAGGCAGGTCAGCCCCTTGCGGTCGACGTGCATCGGGCGATGCTCGGAGCTCATAGTAATGCAGTGCTCGTTAAAGTATGCGTACGGGCTGTACTGGAAGCCCCAGCGCTCGTCGTTGAGCTGAATGGGGATAACGCGTAGGTTCTGGCGGGCGGGATGGGCGCCGCCGTCGGCTGCGGCGGAGCGTCCGGGATAGCCCTCGTTCTCGATGCACAGCTGGCAGGCGGGATACTTCTCGCCCGTGTTCTTTGCGGCGCCGGCTGCGGCAATGTCGCGCGGGTCCTTCTCGGGCTTCGACAGGTTGATGGTGATCTCCAGGTCGCCCCAGTTGGTGGGGGTGCGCCATTTGATGTTGCGCGCGATGGCGGCACGGCGCACGTAGCCGGCGTCGCAGCACAGGCCGTAGAACCAGTCGGTCGCGGCGCGGGGCTCGTTGACGCCCATGCGGCCGTTGAACTCCTCGTTTACAACCGAAGGCCTCGGCATGAGCGCGCCCATGATGCGCATGGCGATGCGGTCGCGGCCCGACACCGTGTCTTCGGCAGCACCGTTGGCAACGGCGGCCTCGGAAAGCGCGGCGAGCGTGCCCTCCAGGTCAAAATCGGGCAGGGTATCGGGGTGCAAGAGCGAAATCTTCTCGGTCTTGAGCGCCCAGGCCATGTTGAGCGCGGGGCCCGTGGCGCCGATGCACTCCAGAATGGTGTTGTAGGCCCAGATGCGGTCGTCCTGTCCGATCATCGATCGGTGGATAGCGTACTCGATCAGGTTCTGCGCAGCCTCGCGCGCGTCGGTAATTACAGCCATGCCGCGTAAGCCCCCTTGTCAGAGATAGCGTAGTGACGGGCAGAGCCCTCGCCCAGCCAGCTGTTCATCTTGGTGATAAAGGTGTCGACCAGATCGAGTGGCACAAAGGCCTGGATGGTGCCACCAAAGCCGCCGCCGTGGATACGGACGGCGCCGCGGCCGTCGAGCACGTGCTCGGCCAGTGCCAGGGCATACATCGAGGGCTGCTCGGAGCCCAGCTTGGCAACGACATTCTGCAGGTACATGGCAGAGCTGGCGCCGGACTCGCGTGTCAGGACCAGGAACTGGTCGATGTCGCCGGCGTTCAGGGCTGCCCAGCGCTTGTCGACCAGGCCGTTCTCGTACCAGTAGTGAACGGCGCGCAGGCAGGCACGGTCGCCCAGCTTAGCACGCAGCTCGGGGAGCTTGGCGTCAAAATCGGCAACGTTTACCTCGCACAGGCGTGCCTTGCCAAACTCGGCGGCGACGTCTTGCATTTCGCGCGGAACGGCGGCGTAGTCGTCGGTAGCGGCCACGTGGTCGGCGCCGACCTTGACGAGCACGAGCGCGTAGCCGTGATCCTCAAAGTTGAGCTCGAGCTTCTGGGTTTTAGGCTGAGCCTGATCCTCAAAGTCCATGCAGGCGAGGCCGCCCAAGCAAACGGCGGCCTGGTCCATCAGGCCGCAGGGCTTGCCGTAGTAGTTGTTCTCGGTGCGCTGGCTCATCTGGGCGAGTGCGACGGGCTCAATGGCGGGCGCTCCCCAGAGCGTCTCCATGGCACGACCGTATGCCGCCTCGACGGCAGCGGAGCTCGAAAGACCGCCGCCCGAGGGGACGGAGCAGGTGAAGGCGAAGTCGAAGCCCTGGGGCTCAACGCCAAGGACTGCAATCTCATGGGCCATGCCGCGGACGAGGCTTGCGGACGTGCCCTTCTCGGACTCCTGAATATCCAGCGTGTCGAGCGTGATCTCAAAGGTGGGGTAGCCCTCATCGGCAACGCGGACCTTGTTGGTGTCGGTCGCTACGGCGATGCCGTCAACGGCGACATCGAGCGAGCCGGCGATGACGTGGCCGCCCTCGTGGTCGGTGTGGTTGCCACTGATCTCGGAACGGCCGGGCGCGTGCACATAGAGCACCTGGCGATCGCCGATGGTGCCAAACTCCTCCTCAAACAGCTTGGTGAGGGTGGCGAGTATCTTTTCGTCGGGGGCGGTCATACGGGTCCTTTCCTTGACGCCGGAGAGACTGGTCCGTGTCATTATGAGTACGTTAACAATATTGAGCACCACAAACCAGACGTTCGCGGCGCCGCACGTTAAAGGGTATGTTAACGTACTCATAACACAATGTATCTCCTTTTTTGAGAATCTGGTAATCGGTAGATTTTCGGCCGTGAACGGTGTGGCCGTATGGACATATGGAGCAAAAGAACCGCTGATAGAAAAAGTAGAGTACGTTAACATGCGTCCGACGATAGCGGGCTTCGGCGCGGGGTGTGTTTCTGCCCGGGCCGACATTCGCACTATTCAGATCTTGCGAGAGCGAAGGTGATTTTGTGGCAAGGCGCCCTTTCAACGATACGGGTACGCGTCCGGTATCCATGGCCGACGTTGCCCGCGCTGCCGGTGTTTCGCAACAGACGGTTTCGCGCGTTGCCAACGGATTGCCCAACGTTAACGAACAGACGCGCCAGCGCGTGCAAGCCGCTATGCAAGAGCTCGGCTTCCGTCCGAGCTATGCCGGCCGTTCGTTGCGTGACGGCCGTTACCATTCGGTCGGCCTGTGCGTCAACGATGTCACCAAGTTTGGCAACCTTTCAATGATCGACGGCATCGCCAGCGCTGCTCGCGAGCATAATTGCGCCATCACACTGGTCGAGATGTCCAAGACCGAGGAATTCTCTCTTGCCGAGGCAACACGCCGTATGGCCGCGCTGCCCGTGGACGGCATCATTATCGGCATGAGCCGTATGGCTCCCGATTTTGAGACGTTCGATCCGTTGCCGGGTATCGGCACGGTTATCGTCACCATGTATGCGCACCCGCGGGTGACCACAGTCGACTCCGATCATTACGGTTGCTCGCTGCTGCTCATGGATCATCTGTTTGAGCTGGGACACGAGCAGATTCGCTTTATCGGCGGCCCGTCGTTCTCGGTCGACGAGCAATTTCGTCGCGCCGGTTGGCAAGATGCTCTCGAGCGTAAACACATCGAGCCGGTAGAGCCGCTCGAGGGTGACTGGTCTGCTAACAGCGGTTACGAGGCCGGCAGGTACCTGGCCGAGCACGATCGCACCATGACGGCGATTTACGCGGCAAACGACCAGATGGCAAATGGCGCCATTGCAGCGCTGCGCGATAGCGGCTTGCGCGTGCCCGAGGACGTAAGCGTGGTCGGCGTCGACGATTCGCTCGATGATTTTGTGGCACACAACGAGCTCACGACCGTTCGATTCGATTTGCATCAGCGTGGACGCGAGGTGTTCGAGCACGCGGTTCCCAAGGCGGGGGCAACGGACAAAACCGTTGCCATTCGTATTCCCGGCCAGCTTATCGTTCGACATACCACGGCAGCTCCGCGCACATAGTTTTTGCAGGTCAATGGCGATATATTCCGTCTCAATAACAATCGATAAGGATGCTGGCAGATAGCCGTGGCTATGAAGACGAGTGCTATGATAGACGGGCTCTTTTGTCTATCTAGGAGGCTTTGCCTGATGGAGATCACCAAGGATATCCGCTACATTGGCGTTAACGATCACGACATTGACCTGTTCGAGGGCCAGTACGATGTGTCCGAGAACGGCATGGCATACAACAGCTACGTTATCTTGGGCGAAAAGATCGCTGTTGCCGATTCAGTCGACGGCGGTTTTGTTGACGAGTGGCTCGGCAACCTCGAGGCCGTGCTCGATGCTCGTACGCCCGACTACCTGGTCGTTCATCACATGGAGCCCGATCACTCCGCCGGCATCGCTGCCTTTATGGAGCGCTATCCCCAGGCGCAGATCGTGGCCAGCATGGGTGCCTTCCGCATGATGGTCAACTACTTTGGCACCGACTACCCCGAGCGCAAGATGGTCGTCAAAGATGGCGACGTGCTCGACCTGGGCGGCCACAGCCTAACCTTTGTCGGTGCCCCCAATGTTCACTGGCCCGAGGTGCTCTTCTCCTACGAGGCCACCGACAAGGTGCTCTTTAGTGCCGACGGCTTTGGCAAGTTTGGTGCCAACGACATCGAGGATCCCGAGGGCTGGGCTTGCGAAGCGCGCCGTTACTACTTTGGCATCGTGGGCAAGTTCGGCAAGTTTGTGCAGGCCGTGCTCAAGAAGGCCGCCAATCTGGACATCCAGATCATTTGCCCGCTTCACGGCCCCGTGCTGACCGAGAACCTGGGCTATTACCTCGACACCTACAACACCTGGTCGAGCTATCAGCCCGAGGACGAGGGCATCACGATTGCCTATGCGAGTGTGTATGGGCATCTGAAGGCTGCCGTTGAGGAGCTCGCATCTGCGCTCGAGGCCCGCGGCCAGAAGGTCTCCGTCTTTGACTTGGCTCGCGATGATATGGCTGAGGCCGTTGAGGACGCGTTCCGCTACGACCGCCTGGTGCTCGCCTCCATCACCTATCAGGGCGAGATCTTCCCGTTCATGAGCACCTTTATCCATACGCTTGCCGAGCACGCCTATCAGAACCGTACAGTTGCGCTCGTCGAGGCCGGTTCCTGGGCGCCTGCCGCTGCCAAGGTTATGACCAAGGAGCTCGAGGGCATGAAGGACATCACCCTGACGCAGAACAAAGTGACCGTGCTGGGCTCGCTCAACGACGCCTCGCGCGCCCAGATCGAGGCCCTCGCCGACGAGCTTTCCAAGTAGCGACACATTCACTTCTGATGCTCAACCACCACAAAGGAGACCTTTGTGGTGGTTTTTGTTTAAGCGCCAGCGATGAGGAGATTTGGGCGGGCGTCGTCGACGATCTCGGCGATTGAGGTGGCGACGGCATGATCGGGGTCACGGTCCATCACGATGGTGTCGACATCTGCCAGCTCGGCAAAGCGGTACATGCCGCGTCCGTTAACCTTGCTGGCGTCCATGAGGGCGACGCTTTGATGGGCTGCGGCGATCATAGCCGTTTTGGTCTCGGCCATTTGGGGAAAGTCGGTCGTAAAGCCGCAGCGGGGGACAAAAGCGCCGGGGCACATGACGGCAAGGTCGGCGTGGACCATTTGGAGCGCCTGCATGGTAAGTGGACCGTACAGATAGCGATGACCTTTGCGCAGTGCCCCACCCAGCATGACGACATCGACCGAGGGCATGCTCTCGTCGATGTAATCGGCGATGGTAATGTCGGCCGTGATGACGGTGATGCCGTCGCGCTGATCGAGGAGCCGGACGAACTCGAGCGCCGTGGTGCCCGAGTCGACAAGCAGCGTGTCGCCATTGCCGACGAGCTCGATGGCGCTTTGCGCGATGGCCTGCTTGGCGGCGACATTGACGTTGATGCGGCGATCCTGGGTGGATACGGTCAGTCGCTTCTGGAGAGACACGGCGCCACCATGCGTGCGGCGCAACTTGCCGGACTCGGCGAGCGCGTCCAGGTCGGCGCGGGCGGTAACGGAGGACACGCCAAAGGTCTGGGCGATTTCTGCCACTTGCACCGAGGCGTTATGTTCGAGCATTTCCATGATGGCGGAACGACGCTCATCGGCGAAAGCTCGGGTTGTCGCATGGGCCATAGCTGCTCCATTCTCAACCGAAATTTGCAGGAATTGTGTTGAGTCTATTTTCGTTCATTTTCTTTTTGAGTAAGAAAACGCCTTTCGATTACTTATCTTTTCTATAAAAGAAAGACGCTGAACGCCCAAAATTCAATATCGAATACGCCCACTCGGCTCCAATTCCTTCCGTTTACTTTTCAAAAACGACTGTATTGACCTGCATGGGCTCAATATCTCGCACATGCAAAGCCGCTGAATTTCATACAATGGACGCAGCAAAACGCAAGGTAAAACGCCTTGCGGACACGTACGCCCGATGTCCAGATGCGGGCGAGGGAGAGGAGCAAACGCTCATGGCACTTGTTACCACCGAAAAGATGCTCAAGGACGCTCAGGCCGGCCATTACGCCGTTGGCGCGTTCAACGTCGAGAACCTCGAGTTTGTTATGGCCGTTCTGGCCGCTGCCGAGGAGACCAAGTCCCCCGTCATCATGCAGACCACCCCGGGCACCATCAAGACCGCTGGTCTGGACTACTTCTACGGCATGGTCAAGGCTGCCGCCGAGCGCGCTTCCGTGCCCGTCGCTCTGCACCTCGATCACGGCGATGGCTATGACCGCTGCATGCAGGCTTTCCGCACTGGCTACACCTCTGTCATGATCGACGGTTCGCACGAGTCCTTCGAGGACAACATCGCCCTGACCAAGTCCGTCGCCGACGCTGGCCGCGCCATGGGTGTGCCCGTCGAGGCCGAGCTTGGCAAGGTTGGCGGCAAGGAGGACGACGGTCCCGCGGTTGAGGGCGAGAGCCCCTACACCGATCCGGCCGAGGCCAAGGAGTTCGTCGAGCGCACCGGCTGCACCTCGCTGGCCATTGGCGTTGGCACCAGCCACGGCGTGTACACGAGCGATCCTCACATCGAGCAGTCCGTGGTCAAGGCCATCCGCGACGCCGTCGACGTGCCGCTGGTTCTGCACGGCACTTCCGGTGTGCCCGATGAGCAGGTCGCCGAGGCCGTGAAGAACGGCATCTGCAAGGTCAACTACGCCACCGAGCTGCGTCAGGCCTACACCAAGGGCTTCATGGCCTACATGGCCGAGAACCCTGCCTGCTTCGATCCCAAGAAGCCGGCCAAGGAGGGCATGCGTGAGATCACCGAGCTGGTTAAGATCCGCATGACCAACCTCAACTCTGTGGGCAAAGCAGAGTAACAGCAAGGGTACTCCGACTCGCTACATATCCCGGGGAGGGACGAGGGCTTAGTTCCCCAATCGTCCTCGGGCATGCAAAAAGCCTCGCTGCGCACTTCGTGCGGCGAGGCTTTTTGCCCCCTGCGGAAAGATTGGGGAACTAAGCCCTCGTCCCTCCCAGGTTGACCTACTCGAGGTCGTCGCCCTTGTGGCGTTGGGGCGGAATAGTGGTGCGCGAGGGGCGCTTTGCTGGTGGGGGGCTAGTATGCCCGGGCTTGGTTGGGGAAGGTTTTGTCTAGGGATGCTTGGAGCTTTTCGAAGGATGCTCGTAAGTTGAGGCTCTGATCGGCTGAGCGCTTGGTTTTTGTGGTGGGGGAGTCGAGGAGGCCGTCTCTCTGTGTCGGGGGGAAGGAGAAAAGGTCTGCATGATTTAGGGATGGCTGCTGTGCTGCGTCGTTGGAAGAATGCATGCTTATGCGGCCTCCTCGATGTCCACCAAAAGATTGCGCACGGGGTGTGCTGCTAGGTCCCGTGCGCTGGCAGTATTATGCCGCGGTTGCTGCAAAGAAGCGCTAAAGAAAGGCTTAACCTGGTTTGGTGTTACGATGAAACCGCAGGTCAAGGCTATTGAGTAACACTCTTGAAAGGTTTTGAGCTTAAGGGCTTTCTAAGGTTTGTGGCGCGGATGTGGCTCGCCTGTGTGGGGCGTGTGGACGGCTCGTTCCTAGCGCTGCGGTGCAGCGGCACGTACTTGTTCGATGACCTTTTCCATCGTGGCGTCGATGCGGTCCTTTTTGAGTTCGCATTCCCAGATGGTTATGGGCGTCCAGCCCATTTGAGTGAGTGCTGCCACGGCAGCGCGGTCGCGCTCGACGTTGCGACGGAACTTTGCCTCCCAAAACTCAACGTTGCGCTTGGGCTGGCTGGGGTTGCACTTGGGGCAGCGGTGCCAAAAGCAGCCGTTGACGAAGATGGCGATTTTGCGCCCGGGGAAGGCGATGTCGGGCTTTCCGGGCACCTTCCATTCCAGACGGTATCCCGTAAGGCCTGCGGCGCGCAGGCGCTGGCGAACGAGCAGCTCGGGCTTGGTGTTGGCGCGCTTGTTGCCCTTCATGGACTTTTTTATAGCGGCGCGACGGCGCACGAGTTCACGTTCGTCGGCGGAAAGGTCCGAGGTGTCGATGCCGTCCAGCAGGCCAGGCTTGGGACGCTTTTTGCTGCGGCGCTTAGGTGCGCGCTTGGGTTTGGCGGCGGGGTGTTCGGTCGTGGCGGCCTTGGCATCTTTGGCAGTGCTGTTGGCCTCAAGCCGATCTTCCTTTAACTCAATCAGAGCATCAATGAGCCCCTTGTCGGCGGGCATCCATTCCACCATGGCAAGCGAGGTACGCGGAATCCAGCGGATATCGAGCTGGCGGTCGTGCTTCTGGGGCTCATCGGATTCATCGGCCAGCGAGCAGTAGTAGCACTCCATGGAGAGATGAAAATCGGGGTAGTCGTACTCAACGGTGTAAAAATCGCGCAGGTTGGTGACTTTTACCTGCAGCTCTTCCATAAGCTCGCGTCGCACGGCGTCTTCGGGTGTCTCGCCGCGCATGAGCTTGCCACCGGGAAACTCCCAAAGTCCCTGCATGTCGCCGTAGCCGCGCTGCACGGCAAGCAGCTCATCAGATCCTTCCTTGCGAATGATCCCAGCGGCAACATGAACAGTCTTCAACAGGAGTCCTCCCTCAACATCAACAAGTGGCAGGGTAGTCTTTTTGGGACGGGGCTTTTTTAGCTGCCCTATGTCAAATGCGGCCTCATGCTTCGAAGGCTTCGGATGGGGTAGCTAAAAAAGCCCCGTCCCAAAAAGACTACCCCTACCTTACACAACGGTAAGGCAAGCGTAAGCCATATCGATGGTAGCCGACTCGTCTTCTTGCGACTATAGATGCCGTAGACTAATCGCAAGAAAGGACTCGGTATGCAAACCACGCACATGGCGACCCCGGTACTGGAGGTCGCGCATCTCGAAAAGGTATATGGAGCGCTGGGCAACGTGACCCGTGCGCTCAACGACGTCAGCTTTACCGTCAACCGCGGCGAATTTGTTGGCATCATGGGCGCTTCGGGCTCGGGCAAGTCGACGTTGCTCAACTGCGTGTCGACCATCGATAGCGCCACAAGCGGCACGATCCGCATCAACGGCCAGGACGTAACGCGCATGAAGCAGGCTAAGCTTTCGCAGTTCCGCCGCGAGGAACTCGGCTTTATCTTCCAGGACTCCAACCTGCTCGATACGCTCACGGCACGCGAGAACATCGCCCTGCCGCTCACCATCGCCCGCACAAACTCGGCAGAGATCTCGACCCGCGTGCAGGATGTGGCAGCGCGCCTGTCCATCAGTCAGGTGCTCGACAAGTATCCCTACCAGATGTCCGGCGGTCAGCAGCAGCGCGTCGCCGCGGCTCGTGCGCTTGTCACCGACCCTACCATGATCATGGCCGACGAGCCCACCGGTGCCCTCGATTCCAAGAGCGCTCGCCTGCTGCTCGAGAGCCTGGAGGCCCTCAATCGCCGCCTGCGCGCCACCGTGCTCATGGTCACGCACGACAGCTTTGCCGCCAGCTACACGAGTCGTGTGCTGTTTATTCGCGACGGCAAGATCTTCACTGAGCTGCGCCGCGGCGACACCGACCGTCGCGAGTTCTTCGACCGCATTATGGAGGTCGTTGCCATGATGGGCGGTGAGGGCTCCGATGCTCTGTAAACTCGCTTGGGGCAACGTCCGCCGCGCCGGCCGCGACTACCTCGTCTACCTTTTGACGCTCACCCTGGGTGTCACGGTCTTCTATGCCTTTAACACCATCTCGATGCAGGTCGACATCGCCGGAATCGATGAAAAAGGCTTGGCGCAGGTAATGGGCAGCATGCTCGGCGACCTGACGTACTTTTTGGCCGGTGTCATGGCCTTTTTAATGGTGTATGCCAATAACTTCATCATGAAACGCCGCAAGAAGGAGTTTGGCCTGTACCAGGTGCTCGGCATGGGGCGCGGGCGCGTCGCCACGATCATGGCGCTCGAGACGGTGATCGTCTCGGTTGTGGCCTTTGTCGCCGGCATTGTGCTGGGTGTGGGACTCTCCCAGCTCATGACGTTCTTTACGGCCTCGCTCTTTAAGACACAGATCGCCAATTTCCACTTCTTTTTCTCGGTGCATGCGTTCAACCTGACCCTTGCCTGCATGCTCGTGATGTTTGTGCTCACGCTACTGCTGAACCTTCGCGCCGTGCGTCGTACCAAACTCATCGAGCTTATGGGTGCCGAGCGTCGCAACGAGAGCATCAAGACACGCAACCCCTGGATCGCGATTGCCATCTTTGCTGTGGGCGTGGTGCTTGTGGGCGTGGCCTATTACCGTCTGCTACGTGATGGGTTCCCGCTAACCGCGACGGACAGCAAGCTGCAAGAGGCCATGAACCAGTTTGGCATAACGACCGCTATGGTTACCGTGGGCACCTTTGCCCTGTTCTGGGGACTCTCGGGCATGCTCATCAAGCTGCTGCAGAGCCTGCGCAGCGTGTATTGGCGCGGCCTCAACATGTTTACCGTGCGCCAGCTTGCGGCCAAGGTCAACACGGTGTGCTTTTCGATGGGCGTCATCGCGATGCTCCTGTTTTTGGCCATCACCTCGGTGACGTGCGGTATGTCGATTGCCAACGTGATGAACGAAAACCTGGAGCGCTATAACCCTGTTGACGTGTCTCAGACGTATGTCTATTACACGCCCGATACGCTCGACTACTACAAAGAGTACGTCAATCCGCCTGAAGCCGATCGCATGGTGCTGGCCGATACAACGGTCGATTTGTACCCCGCATGGCACGGCGATCGTATCGATTCCGATAACGTTGCAGACGGTATTAAGGGCAAGTCGGCGGACAACAACGACGAGACCGGCAAGAAGGTCAATATCGCCGATGTTGCCGGTGAGCATGTGCAGATCGATTCGTATCTGAGTTACCCGTTTGGTGGTTCGGATCCTTCGGTGACCCCAAGTGAGATGTGCAAGATCATGGGCGAAAAGCTTCCCAAGGCGTTCGGGGGTAGCAATGCCGATGCGATGGGTCTGTTTGTGACGCCGGCGAGCCAGTACAACAAACTGCGTCAGATGATGGGCGAGGAGCCGGTGCACATCGGTCACGACCAGTATCTGCTCACGTGTGATATGGGCGGCGAGCTGGTCGACCTGTACACCAAGTATATGGCTGGCGGCCATGCCCTTACCTTGGGCGGGCATACGCTCAAGCCCGCAACCGATAAGTCGGACGAAGATACGGCGGCCATCGCCAACTCGGCGATGGGCAGTAATCCGGGTACCGTCGTCGTTGCCGACGAGCTGTTGTCCCAACTTAATCTGCAGCCGTATTCCAGTAGCCTGCTCGTTAACTACAAACAGGGGATGGATACGACCGAGGCAGACGAGAGCATTAAATACACTGTGCTCGACAATCTGCTCGTTGACGGCAAGGAGTCGGGGTCGTGGGGAACCTTCATCACACGCTCCGAGATGTACACGCAAGCAGCGCAAATGAACGGTCTTATTAGCTACCTAGCCATCTACATCGGCTTTGTATTGGTCGTTGCATGCGCGGCGATTCTGTCGATCCAGCAACTCTCCAACGTGGCCGACGGCAGCCGCAGCTATCGTGTGCTGGCACAGATCGGCTGTGAGGACCGCAAGATTTGCCATTCGGTGATGGCGCAGCAAGCGGTATTCTTCCTGTTCCCGCTGGCAGTGGGCCTGGCGCACTCCTTTGTGGCACTTAAGGTGATCATCGAGCTGGTGAGCATTTTCGGAAATATGAGCATCGGCGGCACCGTGGGCCTCACCTGTGCAATCTTCCTGGCAGCATACGGTGGCTACTTCCTGGTGACCTATCTCATGAGCACCGGCATGGTACAAGCTGCCATCGCCACCCGTTACAGCGAGTAACAAGCGGGCAAAATCGTCGCAAAATCAGAGGCGTATGACCGCCGCGAAGGGACCAGGGGCCCTTTCGCGGCGGTTTTTGCCAATCTGGTGCGTCTCAGATACAAGTGAGTAGACTATTTTGAACCTGCCAAGCACATCGCGACAAATGCTCAATAAAACCGCAGGTCAGAGCCGTGGCGTTTTGGGGCGTGCTTGGCTTCCTGCAAAAAGTCTACTCACTTGGTTTTTCTGCTAGAAGACCGCCGCAGGTAGAGGACGGACAGCGAGCGGGTCGCATTTGAGACAAGGCGACGTGAAACGAAGGGGCGCTGACCTTCTGGTCGCGCCCTTGAAGTTGAACGTCAGATTGTCCAAATGCGACCCGCGCAGCGTCGGCCGGTTACGGCGTTTGGTAAAACGCCGTAACCTACACCCGCTCCGCGATCTCGTGGATGAGGTAGTCGGTCTTTTCCCAGCCCAGGCATGGGTCGGTGATCGACTTGCCAAAGACGCCGCCATCGACCGGCTGGTTGCCGTCCTCCAGGTAGGACTCGATCATAAAGCCCTTGACCAGCTTGGAGATGGACTCGTTGCGGCGGCAGCTGTCGAGCACCTCTTTGCAAATGCGGTACTGCTCCAGCGGACGCTTGCCCGAGTTGTCGTGGTTGCAGTCGATGACCGCCGCCGGGTTGGCGTAACCGGCATGCTCGGTATAGCGCTCGGCCAGGCGCTCCAGGTGCTCGTAGTGGTAGTTGGGGTAGGTGCGCCCATCGAGACCGATGTAACCACGCATAACGGCGTGCGCGAGCGGATTGCCGTCGCATTCGACCTCCCAGTTGCGGAAGATGAAGCTCTGGTGCGCCTGAGCGGCGTAAATGGAGTTGAGCATGACGGTGGTGGAACCGGCGGTGGGGTTCTTCATGCCCACGGGCACCGAAATGCCGCTCGATACCAGGCGATGCTCCTGGTTTTCGACCGAGCGCGCGCCCACGGCAACATAGCTCAGCAGGTCAACGAGGTACTGGTAGTTGGACGGATAGAGCATCTCGTCGGCGGTGAAGAAGCCCGTTTCCTCAATAACGCGCAGGTGCATGTGGCGGATGGCCTTAACGCCTTCGAGCAGGTCATCGGGCGCCTCGGGGTCGGGGTTGTGCAGCAGACCCTTGTAGCCGGTGCCCTTGGTGCGCGGCTTGTTGGTGTAGACGCGCGGAATAATGATGAGTTTGTCTTTGACCTCCTCGGCGGTCTTGGCCAGTCGGTTCATGTACTCAAGCACCGAATCCTCGCGGTCGGCAGAGCACGGGCCGATGATGAGCACCTTGCGCGCGTCCTCGCCGGTAAAGACCTTGGCGACCTCGGCGTCGAATGCCTGCTTTTTGGCGGTAAGCTCGGCGGAAAGCGGCATTTCCTCGCGGATCTCCATGGGGATTGGCAACTTGCGTTTGAATTCCATGGCCATAAGGGCCTCCTCAATCTATAGAAAGAGCAATAAGCGTTTTGTCGAGTGTTCGGCATTATCCGCTGTCGCACGCTAAAGTGCAACCCCTCGCCACCCCGAAACCTGCCAAAAGGGACAGGTTTATTTTGGCAGGTTTTATATGGGGGAACGTCGGCGGATACCGGGAGGGAGTGGCGTCGCGCGGGACCCTAAGGCTATTGTCGGTTCCCCAGGAAACACCCTGTGGGCAAAAAAAGCCAAATATGAGTACGGTTGCTAATCTAGTAGCATATCGGTCTAGCAAGATAATAGACAAAGTGAAAAATATGTTCATTAACATTGCCACGCAGAAGCCCGCTAACGGGCGTTTTGATTAATTTGAAGGCGTATAGAGGCCGCAAGGAGGTCGTTTGAGGCTGTTTTGGCTGATACTAAAAAAGTAACAGTACTCATATTTGCCATTTTTTGCCCACGGGGTCTGGAAAGCGCCGTCAATGAGGTCTCAGGGAAGGCGTTTCGAGGCTCGGAGGACACAAAACGGGGGCGCAGGTTGTCCTGCGCCCCCGTTTTCTTGGCATTGCGGTTGTTTGCTGCCGGTTTTACGCCGCCTCGTCGAACTGCGAGTTGTACAGGTCGGCGTAGAAGCCGCCCTGGGCGAGCAGCTCGTCGTGCGTGCCCTTCTCGACGATATCGCCGTCGCGAATTACCAAGATCACGTCGGCGTTGCGGATCGTGGACAGGCGGTGCGCGATAACAAAGCTGGTACGGCCCTGCATCAGCACATCCATGGCACGCTGAATAAGCTCCTCGGTACGAGTGTCAACGTTGGAGGTTGCCTCGTCCAAAATCAGCGCCGGGCGGTCGGCCAAAATGGCGCGGGCGATGGTCACGAGCTGGCGCTGGCCCTGCGAGAGGTTGGTGCCCTCCTCATTGATCATAAAGTCGTAGCCGCCGGCGAGCGTATGAATAAAGTGGTCGCAGCGTGCGGCGCGCGCAGCGGCCTCGACCTCGGCATCGCTCGCGTCGGGGCGTCCGTAGCGGATGTTCTCGCGGATGGTGCCGTTAAACAGCCAGGTGTCCTGCAGCACCATGGCAAACTCGCCGCGCAGTGCCGCGCGGTCCCAGTCGCGCACATCGACGCCCTCGACACGCAGCGAGCCGCCGTCCACATCGTAGAAGCGCTGCAGCAGCTTGATGAGCGTGGTCTTGCCGGCGCCGGTGGGGCCGACGATGGCGATGGTCTGGCCGGGCTGCGCCTCGCAGCTAAAGTCGTGGATGATGGTCTTGTCGGGCGTATAGCCAAACTTGACGTGATCAAACTTCACATGGCCGGGGCGCTTTTCGGGAATCTGCGCGTCGGCTTTCTGCTCCTCCTCGGGCGCGGCCAGGAACTCAAAGACGCGCTCGGTGGCGGCTGCCATCGACTGCATCGTGTTGCTCACGTTGCCCAGTTGCTGCACGGGCTGCGTAAAGTTGCGAACGTACTGGATAAAGCTCTGGATGTCGCCGGGCGTGGCATTGCCGGTCAGCGCGAGCTGCGCGCCCACCACGACGACGCCCACGTAGCCCATGTTGCCCACCAAGCTCATAAGCGGCATCATCAGGCCCGACAGGAACTGCGAGCGCCAGCCACTAATAAAGAGGCGGTCGTTTTGACGGTCGAACTCCTCGATTGAGGCCTCGGCGCGGTCGAACACTTGAATGACGTTCTGGCCGGCAAAGTCCTCCTCGATGATGCCGTTGACGGTGCCCAGGACCTGCTGCTGCTCGCGGAAGTACGGCTGCGAGAAGTGAATCATCACCATCAAGATAATTGCGGCTGCCGGTAGCGTGAGCACGGTGACGCCGGTGAGCGGCAGGCTGATCGAGAGCATCATGATGAGCACGCCGATAATCTGCGTGACCGACGTGATAAGCTGCGTCACGCTCTGGTTGAGCGACTGACCCAGCGTATCGACGTCGTTGGTGATGCGGCTGAGCACATCGCCCTTGCTGTGACCGTTGAAGTAGCTCATCGGAACGACAGCGATCTTGGCGGCGATCTCCTTGCGCATGCGGTAGCAGATCTTTTGCGTGACGCCGGTCATAAGCCAGCCTTGGATCAGGCTGCAGACAGAACTCGCCAGATACAGACAGAGCAAAAAGCCGAGCGTCTTGGCGATCCAGGCAAAGTCGACATCGCCGGTGCCGTTGACCTTGGCAACCAAGCCCTCGAACAGTTTGGTGGTAACCTGGCCGAGCACCTTGGGCCCCACAATGTTAAAGATGACCGAGCACACGGCAAAGGCGACGGCGGCAAACACGGCAATCTTGTGCTGGCCGATATAGCCGAGCAGCTGCCTCATGGTGCCCTTAAAGTCCTTGGCCTTTTCGCCGCGACGCATGCCGCCCGTGCGGCCCATGGGACCACGCTGGCGGGTGGGCTTGGGAATCTGAGTCTTGGTCTCGTCTGCCATTAGCGCTCGCCTCCTTCCATGACGGCTGCAATTTCTTCTTGGGTAAGCCCCAGCTCCTCGGCGGAAAGCTGCGACTGTGCGATCTCCAGATACGCCGGGCAGCTGCGCAGCAGCTCCTCGTGCGTGCCGGTGCCCACTACGTGGCCGTCGTCGAGCACGATGATCTGGTCGGCGTGCATGATGGTCGCGATGCGCTGGGCTACGACCACGAGCGCGGCGTCGGTAACGTTTTTGGCCAGCTCCTCGCGTAGGCGCGCGTCGGTCTTGTAGTCGAGGGCACTAAACGAGTCATCGAACACCACGACCTCGGGCTTTTTGGCCAACGCGCGGGCGATGGCCAGACGCTGGCGCTGACCACCCGAAACATTGGAGCCGCCCTGGCTTATAGGGGAGTCGTACCCGTCCTCGCGCTCGGCGATAAAGTCCTCCGCCTGGGCGACGCGTGCTGCCTGGCGCATATCCTCGTCACTCACCATGTCGCCGGCAAACTTGAGGTTGCTCTCGACGGTACCCGAGAACAGACGACCCTGCTGCGGAATATAACCGATGCGGCGGCGCAGCTCGGAAAGGGTCATGTCGCGCACGTCGATGCCGTCGAGCGAAATGCTGCCGCCCGTGACGTCGTACAGGCGCGGGATGAGCTGCACAAGCGTGGACTTGCCCGAGCCCGTGGAGCCAATGATGCCGAGCATCTGGCCGGCGTGCGTGGTGAAGTTTACACCGCTAATGACGTCGGCGCGGGCATCGGGATACTGGAAGCTCACGTCGCGGAAGGTGAGCTCGCCGCGCGGCGCGCTGGCCGCGGGCAGTTTGGGCGAGACGGGGTCGTTGATGCTGGTGGGGCAAGTGATGACCTCTTCCACGCGCTCGGCTGCGACCTCGGCACGGGGCAGGATAACCGAAACCATGGTGAGGATCATAAACGCCATGACGATCTGCATGGTGTAGGAGATAAACGCCATCATGTTGCCGACCTGCATCACGCCGTCGGACACGCCCTGCGCGCCAAACCAGACGATAAGCACGGTGATGCAGTTCATGACGAGCATCATGAGCGGCATCATAAAGCTCATGGCGCGGTTGGTGTAGAGCTGCGTGGTCATCAGGTCGAGCGAAGCCTTGTCAAAACGCTCGAGCTCATGCTCCTCGCGGTTGAACGAGCGGATGGGCATAAGGCCGTCGAGCAGCTCGCGGGCGGTAAGGTTCACGCGGTCAACAAAGCCTTGCATCTTTTTGAACTTGGGCATGGTGAGGCCCATAAGCACGCCGACGACGGCCGAGACCGCGATGATGGCAACGGCGATGGTCCACTCCAGGCCGGTATGATTGGCCAGGACGCGCATGACGGCGACGATGCCCATGACGGGGGCCATCAGACACATGCGGATAAACAGGGTTGCGGCCATCTGGATCTGCTGAATGTCGTTGGTGCAGCGGGTGATGAGCGAGGCCTGGCTAAACTTGCCCACCTCGGCCGGCGAGAAGTGCATAACCTTGTTGAAGGTCTCGCGGCGCAGGTCGCGGGCGATGGAGCAGGCGGTGCGCGAAGCCACGGCACCGGTCAGGATGGTGGCGACGAGCGACACCAGGCACAGCCCAAACATCGTGGTTGCCATGCGGCTCAGGTAGGCGTTCTGCACGTCGGCGGGGTCGATGCCCTGCGCCTTGTACTCGTCTTGCACATAGCTCACGGCGCGTTGGGTCACGATGGAGCCCGACATGGAGCCCATTTTGTCTGCCATATCGTTGGCGCCCTCGACGAGCTTGCCCTGGTCGATTAGGCCGCCTTCAACGCCCAGGCGCAGGCTCTTCATGGTGATCTTGCCGCCGTCGGCGTCGATCTGCTTTTGCATGTTCTGCGCCGCTGCGGCCTTCTGCTGCATCTCGGCGAGTTGCTCGGGCGTCATCGCCGCCATCTGCTCGGGCGTGGGCATGGCCTGGGCGCCGCTGTTGTCTTTTTCACCGGACGTGCCCATTATGTCGCCCATGGAGTTGGCGTCAATACCCTGGTTGAACGAAAGGACGACAGTCTCGGGCAGGCTCATAATGTCGGCAATCTTGCCTCCGTCGGTACGCTCTTCCTCGGTGCCCTTGTACGTTCGAATGCCGTTTTTGTCAGCCTTGCTAAACACGGCCTCCACAGCCTTGGCGTCCTTGGCGCTCATAAAGAGTTCGAGGTCGTCGAGCGATTCGGCGCGGATGGTGTCGGGTACGGGCGAGGCGATACCGCCTTGCTGCACGCCCACGTCGACGATATCGCTCATATAGGTAGGCAGTGCCAGGTCGGCGTTGCAGCTGATTACGATGAGTACGATAGCTGTGAACAGTGCCAGGATATGCTTTTTAAAGAGCTTGAGAATCCTCACTCGGCATCTCTCCTTTCTTGATTGCGGTCGATAATTTCGTTGGCACGTCTAAGAAGGCGCACCATCTCTTGGGTATCTGTTTCGCCGAGCTGCTCGAGGAAAGCCGCGGTGCGGTCCTCGAATTCCCGGCGTTTGATTTCGAGATCCTGGAATCCCTTGTCGGTCACTATGACGTGTACGCGACGACGGTCAGTCTTTGAGTGCTCGCGCTCGACCCAGCCCTTGGCCTCGAGGGCGCGTAAGATATTGGCGATACGGGCGCTCGAGACCCAGGCACGATCAGCGAGTTCGCTCGGCGTGAGCGAACCGCCGGCGAGTATGAGGGCGCGCATGACGGCCATCTCGCCGCCGAGGGCTTTGTCCGCAAAACGCGAAATGCGCTGATGCATGCTGCCGAACTCGGAAAGGAGCTGACGCCCAAGTTCACGGAAATCGGTATCTTCCACCGAAAACCCCTAACACTAGAAACTATTTTCGGTGAAAGATGATACCCTTGCACGCGTACCCTATGCGGTAGATTTTGGGACATGTCTAGAAAACTACCTTTAGGCGACCTCCGTACACCGTCGGTGCCAGCAAAGTTAGGGGCAGATCGTTAGGCATGCCCTAAAGCCTACTCAGAGGCACTTTACCCTGCTAAAGCTGGCATAACAGCTAGAGTGAACGTCGTACAAAGGCAAGGAAAAATACTAAACAAATCGGTGAACGGTAGTTGTTCGCGCTCGCATTTCCTGCGGGTTTGTAAAAAGCGCCTTTATGATATAAAAAAAGAAACATATAACAGCCCAGATGGAGAGGGTCGCTATGTTATCCTTCACAGACGGGTGAAATCTTGGGTTTAGGGTTGCAGTTCCAAGGTGGACAAACGTTTTTCCCTGTACCAACATGTGGCGAAGAACGGAAGAAGCCGGTAGTGCAAGCCGAAAATTCAAGAATTCAATAAGCAGCGGTGTGAGAGAGCGCCGCATTACACGTAACTAGGAGCGTGGTTACACAATGCAGGAGGCATGGGAAGGCTTCAAGGAAGGTATCTGGACGGGAGAGGTTGACGTCCGAGACTTCATCCAGAAGAACTACACCCCCTACGAGGGCGATGAGTCGTTCCTCGTAGGTCCGACCGAGCGTACCAAGGAGCTGTGGGGCGAGGTTCTCGACCTGCTGCTTAAGGAGCGCGAGCAGGGTGGTGTCCTCGATATGGACACCAAGACCGTCACGGGTATCGTGAGCCACCCCGCTGGCTACATCGATAATGCCCATCGCGACAAGGAGACCATTGTTGGCCTCCAGACCGACAAGCCGCTCAAGCGCGCGCTGCACGTCAACGGTGGTATCCGCATCGCTTGCCAGGCTGCCAGCCAGCACGGCTACAAGGTCGACGAGAACGTTGTCGAGCGCTACACCTTCGAGCGCAAGACCCACAACGCTGGCGTCTTCGATGTTTACACCCCCGAGATGCGTGCTTGCCGCTCGGCTCACATCATCACCGGTCTGCCCGATGGCTATGGCCGCGGCCGCATCATCGGCGACTACCGTCGTGTCGCCCTGTACGGTGTCGACTACCTGATCAAGGACAAGGAGGCCCAGAAGGCTTCCACCCCGACGGTCATGACCGCCGACAACATCCGCGATCGCGAGGAGCTGCAGGAGCAGATCCGTGCCCTCGGCGAGCTCAAGATGATGGCCGAGACCTATGGTTTCGATATTTCCAACCCTGCTACCAACACGCAGGAGGCCATCCAGTGGATGTACTTCGCCTACCTCGCTGCCGTCAAGGAGCAGAACGGCGCCGCTATGTCCATCGGCCGTACCTCTACGTTCATCGACATCTATGCTGAGCGCGACCTTGCCAACGGTACCTTCACCGAGGAGCAGATCCAGGAGTTCGTGGATCACTTCATCATGAAGCTCCGCATGGTCAAGTTTGCCCGTACCCCCGAGTACCAGTCCCTGTTCACCGGCGACCCGCAGTGGGTCACCGAGTCCATCGGCGGCATGGGTGTCGACGGCCGTACGCTCGTTACCAAGATGAGCTACCGCTACCTGCACACGCTCGAGAACATGGGCACCAGCCCCGAGCCCAACATGACCGTTCTGTGGTCGACCCGTCTGCCCGAGAACTTCAAGAAGTTCTGCGCCAAGACTTCTGTCGCCAGCTCCTCGATCCAGTACGAGAACGACGACCTCATGCGCGTTTACCACGGCGACGACTACGGCATCGCCTGCTGCGTGTCCTCCATGCGCATCGGCAAGGAGATGCAGTTCTTCGGCGCCCGCGCCAACCTGGCCAAGTGCCTGCTGTATGCACTCAACGGCGGTGTTGACGAGGTCTCCAAGAAGCAGGTCGGCCCCAAGTATCGCGCCGTCGAGGGCGATACGCTCGATTACGACGACGTTGTGGCCAAGTACAACGACATGATGAAGTGGCTCGCTGGCGTGTACGTCAACTCGCTGAACATCATTCACTACATGCACGACAAGTACTGCTACGAGCGCATCCAGATGGCTCTGCACGACAAGCACGTGCACCGCTGGTTCGCTACGGGCATCGCTGGCCTTTCCGTCGTGGCTGACTCCCTGTCCGCCATCAAGTACGCCAAGGTCCACCCCGTCCGTGACGAGAACGGCATCATCGTCGACTTCGAGACCGAGGGCGAGTTCCCCAAGTACGGCAACGACGACGACCGCGTCGACCAGATCGCTCACGACGTTGTGCACCAGTTCATGGAGTACATCCGCATGAACGACACCTACCGCAACTCCGTGCCCACGACCTCGGTTCTGACCATTACCTCCAACGTCGTGTACGGTAAGAAGACCGGCTCCACGCCCGACGGCCGCAAGGCTGGCCAGCCGTTCGCCCCGGGTGCTAACCCCATGCACAAGCGCGATAGCCATGGCGCCATCGCTTCGCTGTCTTCGGTTTCCAAGCTCCCGTTCCGCGATGCTCAGGACGGCATCTCCAACACCTTCTCCATCATCCCGAGTGCGCTCGGCAAGGAGGACCAGGTGTTCTTTGGCGATATCGACCTTGATCAGCTGGGCGAGTAACTATTGTTAGTGCTATACTAACAATAACGATTACTGATTAGCGCGCCGGTTTCGGCCGGCGCCTATTAATCGAAGGAGACACATTATGAAGGTTTCTGAAGTTTCCGAGACTCAGGCCGATAACCTGGTCCACATGCTCGACGCTTACGCCGAGAAGGGTGGCCACCACCTGAACATCAACGTCTTCAACCGTGAGACGCTGCTTGACGCTCAGGCTCACCCCGAGAAGTACCCGCAGCTGACCATCCGCGTTTCCGGCTATGCCGTGAACTTCCACACGCTCACCAAGGAGCAGCAGGACGAGGTCATTTCGCGTACCTTCCACGACAAGTTCTAAAGGGGTTTAACTCCCGCAGGATCGCCGGGGGGGGGGGGGGGGTTTTTTTTTTTTTTTTAAAAAAAAAAAAAAGAAAAAAGAAAAGCGCCCCAGGCGCCCGCCGGGCCCGGGGGGGATGGGGGAGAGGTTTT
>CAMQJB010000005.1 GCA_947002045.1 uncultured Collinsella sp. | reverse complement strand
CCCCCCCCCCCCCCCCCCCCCCCCCCCCCCCCCCCCCCCCCCCCCCCCCCCACCCACCCCCCCCCCCCCCCCCCCCCCCCCCCGCAGAGCACCCACAGACCGCAGGGACGGGAGCAGCTATACTACTCTCAGTAGTTAAGGGTCGCGGATCCGCCGCGTCACTGCTCTCAACAGGAGGTCTTTGTTTATGGCAGATCAAAAGCCGGTCGTCGGGATCATCATGGGTTCCAAGTCCGATCTGGGCGTTATGGAAGGCTGCACCGCCGAGCTCGAGGCGCTTGGTGTGCCCTATGAGCTCGTCATTGCGAGCGCACACCGCACGCCGGCGAAGGTTCACGAGTGGGCCTCGACTGCTGCCGATCGCGGTATCAAAGTAATTATCGCTGCCGCCGGCAAGGCCGCTCACCTGGGTGGTGTCGTGGCTGCCTTTACGCCGCTGCCGGTTATCGGCGTGCCTATGAAGACGAGTGACCTGGGCGGTATGGACTCGCTGCTGTCGATGGTGCAGATGCCTTCGGGCGTGCCCGTGGCCTGCGTTGCCATCAACGGCGCCAAGAACGCCGCCATCTATGCCACGCAGATTCTGGGTGCTTGCGACCCCGAGTACCGCAAGGTTATCGAGAAAATGAAGCAGGAGATGGCCGACGCCTAAGCGGCTTGCCATTCCGCTGTAATCATAGGGAGAGTCATGTCCGACTATCAGGGAAAACGTTTCTCGGCTTCTCAGATCCCCGATCCATCCAAGGCGGGATCGGCCCGCTCCATGCAGCAGGGTCGGGCATCCTCTCCTCAACAGGCTCGTGCGCCGCGCCCCGTAACGCCGACGTCCCATCGCCGTCAGGATACGCCGGCTGCGTATCGCCCCTCGTCATATGGCACGGCAAAGAAGCGGACCCGGACGACGAGGCAACCGAGCGGCGCTCCGTCCAGCTACACCGAGCCGCCGCGCAAGAAACGCCGCTCCATCATCCCCATTCTGCTCATCATCATCGGCATCGGCCTGATTGTTGCCGCCGCTGCCATCTTTATCAATGCTCAGATTGGCTATAAGCAGGCAAGCGATTCGTACCAGAAAATCGAGAAGCAATATGTAAGCGATAAGGACGCCAGCGGCGTGCCGATTATCGACTTCGATGCACTTGCCCAGACAAATCCCGAGGTTGTGGGTTGGATTTACGCGCCGGGAACCAACATCAACTATCCCGTGGTGCAGACCAATAACAACTCCAAATACCTCAACACGCTGTTCGACGGTACGGCCAATGCGTCCGGGGCCATTTTCCTGGATAGCGATGACACCGCGCCGGGAATGGTTGACCAGCAGACCACGATCTACGGCCACCACATGAATGACGGGTCGATGTTCAACGTGATTTCGGACACCACCGACCAAGCGACATTCGATAGCATCGAGTACGTGTATTACATCACGCGCGATGCAACGTATAAGCTGCGACCGCTGGCGACCAAGGTCGTCGAGGATACGTATGCCAAGGCGCGCACGCCTAATTTTGAGGGTGACGACGGGCTCAAGAACTACCTGTCCGAGATGCTCGACGGTGCTTCGGCAGTGGCGAGTGATGCAGGCGATCGCGCTGCTTCGGCAACCAAGGTCGTGACGCTCGTGACCTGTCGCTCACTGTCATTTAGCAATACGCGCGCCGTCATGGTGCTCACGCCGGTCGAGGAATAGATTGTTAAGAGTAGCTAAAAGAGCCCCGTCCCAAATGAGCTGCTCGATGACGGTAAAAGGAGGAAATGATGCTCGAGAATGGCAAAACGATGCCTTCGATTGATGCTTGGCTGCGCGAGGCCAAAGCCGATTCGTCGGCGCCTGCGTGCGGTATGTATCTGACGCATAACGGTGTGGTGCGTGCGACGCCCAAGGCCGAGGTGCGCGGAGTTGAGACCGGTGGCGTGGCGCCGGGCCACAAGGTGGGCGGCATGGTCTTTGACTACGACGCCGAAAAGGTGCGGTCTGCTATCGAAGCCACGCGCGCGATGCCCGGCATCGGCTATGTGCGCGTGTGGCTGGCGAGCGGCGAGCTTTCCGTGGGCGACGATATCATGCTCGTGCTCATTGGCGGAGACATTCGTCCGCACGTGGTCGATGCCCTGCAGTCGCTTGTCGGCACCATCAAGAATGAATGCGTGAACGAGGTAGAGCGCGAGGCATAGGGCTTTGCGATCGATTCGAGCCCATCTGTAGCAAGAGCCCGCTGGCAGTTAGATTGAACTGCCAGCGGGCTTACTTGTCCGTTGGAACCGACTTGCAGCAGCGCCAGCGCTATACGCGTGTGGCGTCCTTGGGGCTCATGGTCATGCTCTGGAAGCGATTTTCCATGTATTCATTATCGAAATACTTGCCGTAGAACTGCGCGACGGGAATATCCGGCTCCGTGCCGTTGACGCGCTGGTACCAGTAGTCGAGCGACTGCAGCGTCATGACGCCGTCGACCAGCATAATGACGGTAAAGATGACGGTAGCCGAGTAGCGGCTCTTCCACGGAATCATGTTGATGAGCTTGAGCAGCCTCGGCAGCAGCAACTTGATCCAGATAAGGCCACCCAGGCCCCACAGGCAGGCAAAGCCCGTGCAGGTGCGTCCGCCCGTAAGGACGGCGAGTGGGTCGGGCATGCCGAACAGCTTCATGTGCGAGTAGCTCCACGAGACCACGCCAAATGAGGTCTGCATAAACCAGCCTACAAACACCTCGAAAGCGCCGCCGATCAGGGCACTTACCAGGAAAATGATCAGAGGATTCTTTTTATAGAAGCGGTTGAGCGCCATGGTCATGAGCACCGCGCCAAATCCGTAGATGGGGCTAAAGGGGCCAAATAGCATACCGGCCCGGTCCTGATAGACGCCGGGATCGACGACGACCATATGCCAGACTTCCTCGAGAATGAGACCTAACACGCTGCAGACGAAGAATACCCAGAACAGGTTGAAGTAGTTGAGCTTGATGTAGCCCTCGCCGGTTTCGTCGCGGCCGAGCATCCCCTCGGCGGCGGCATCGCGGTCGAGCATCTCTTGCAGACGGCGCTGCAGTTCGCGCTCCTGGCGTAGCGTGGGGTCGACGGTGGCCGACAGCGCAATGAGGATGCCGAGCTGGATGGCGGGGCGCAACAAGAACGGCCCGATACCCTGGAGCATCACGTCGACCAAAAGCTCAACGACGGTAAATGCGATAAGGATATAGGACAGGCGCGCGGCGTTGCGGCGCTGGTTCTTGATGAGGTCTAGGCCGAAGATGATTAAGATGACCGCGCTCGCCGCCGAGAGCATGATGCCGGCGACGATAAGGCCGATCGCGACGAGCGTGTTGTCGCCGAGCTTGGCGGCGGCGTTGCCGTTGATGAGTGCGGTGATGACCTGCCACATAAAGGCGCCGACCGACGGGAGCGTACCAACACCGGACAGGATGCACAGGACGGCATACACCTTAATGATGAGGGGGATCTTCTTGACCTCCGTGGCGCTGGGGACGCTGGGGTCGAGTTCGTTTCGATCCATACAGAACCTTTCTCGCTTTGTTGTAGGTTACAAGGATACGCCGCCGACCTGCTAAAAGACAGGACGAATGGCCCAATTGCAGCAATGTAGGCCCTAACGGTGGACGAGACGCGCCGCGACGGAGGCATACGGGATCGTTGGTCTCGAGCATAGGTTTCCCAATAAAATGTTTGGCTGCAAAACGGATTATAAGCTCGGTGGGCTTTTAAAAAGCGCTGCTCATGCGCGGGAGTGCTTGTCTTGCCGTGCGTATAATAGGGCAGGTAACGCCAAATAACGAGGCTCTGAGGGGATACCATGTCTCAAGAAACCATCCGCGCGGCCGAGCGTGCCGCGGGACAGGTGACGACCATGTCGACGTATGATCCGGACTCCGACCAGCTGCATGAGGAATGCGGCATTTTTGGTGTGTGGGCACCCGATCGCGATGTGGCTCGACTGACGTACTTTGGTCTGCGCGCGCTGCAGCATCGCGGCCAGGAATCGGCGGGAATCGCCGTGGGCGACGGCGGCACGGTTATGGTTCGTAAAGACCTGGGACTGCTCGATCGCGTGTTCTCCAACGCCGACCTGTCGACGCTCTCCGGCCAGCTGGCCGTGGGCCACGTGCGCTATGGCACCGCCGGCGCCAAGAGTTGGGAAGCCTCGCAGCCGCATCTTTCTACCATCAACAGCGTCATCATCGCACTTGCTCACAACGGCACTCTGGTCAACACCGACGAGCTGCGCCGTCAGCTGATCGAGCTGGGCGTGCCGTTCCTCTCCAATTCGGATTCCGAGGTCGCGACCAAGCTTATCGGCTACTTCACCCAGCGTACGGGCCACCTGCGCGAGGGCATTCGCAAGACCATGGAGCTCGTGCGCGGCGGTTACGCCATGACGCTCATCAACGAGCAGGCGCTCTACGCTTTTCGCGACCCGCATGGCATTCGCCCGCTGGTGCTGGGCAAGCTCGTGGACGAGGGCCTGGACCAGGCCGACGCCGCTTCTGTTTCGCAGCTGCCCTCGCAAGACGGTGCCTCGACGGTCGACTCCGCCGTCCATGTCACGCGCGCCGGCGGCTGGGTCGTTGCTTCCGAGACGTGCGCACTCGATATCGTGGGCGCCGAGTATGTCCGTGATGTCCGCCCCGGCGAGATCTTGCGCATCAGCGCCGAGGGTCTGGTGTCCGAGCAAGGCGTGCCCGCAGCCGAAGAGTCCGCCAACTGCATCTTTGAGCAGGTCTACTTTGCCCGCCCCGACTCCATCATGAACGGCAAGAGCGTCTACGCCTGCCGTTACGACATGGGTCGTCAGCTGGCACACGAAGAGCCCGTCGAGGCCGATCTGGTCATCGGCGTGCCCGACTCCGGCCTGCCGCCCGCGGAGGGCTATTCGCACGAGAGCGGCATTCCCTTTGGCGAGGGCCTCATCAAGAATCGCTATGTGGGCCGTACGTTTATCGAGCCCACGCAGGAACTGCGCGCCATGGGCGTGCGCATGAAGCTCAACCCGCTGCGCGACAACATCGAGGGCAAGCGCCTGGTCGTCATCGACGACTCCATCGTGCGCGGCACCACCATGGTGCAGCTCGTCAAGATGCTGCGCAACGCCGGCGCCAAGGAGATTCACATCCGCATCAACTCGCCCGAGGTCATCTGGCCGTGCTTCTACGGTATCGATACCGACGTGCAGTCGCAGCTCATCAGCGCCAACAAGACGGTCGAGGAGATCTGCGAGTATATCGGCGCCGATTCGCTGGCCTTCCTTTCGGTTGAGGGCCTGCTGAAGGTCATGCCCAAGGGCGGCTACTGCGATGCATGTTTTACCGGCCGTTATCCCGTGGCGATTCCCGAGAGCTTTGGCCGCGACAAGTTCATGGAGGGCTTTAAGCCCCGCAACCTGGATAAGCCGCTGCACTTTGACGACGACGCCGTGGTCGAGAAATACGATGACCGCAGCTGGGAAGAGAGGCACGGCGAGGCCTAAAACCTGCCATTTAGGGACAGGTTTATTTTGGTAGGTTTTACCTGCTGTTTTGTTGATTGAGCGGCGCGCGTTGCCAGGATGCGCGCCGAACCGAGGGCAACTATGAGCACCGTTTGGCGCCCGGGCGGCGGACGGTAGTGGGAGAGGAAGGCTCAGATGAGCGACAGCAAGCATGTGACGTATGAGGATGCCGGCGTCGATACCGCCGAGGGTGGCCGCGCCGTCGACGCTATTAAGCAAATGGTTAAGGACACAAACCGCCCCGAGGTCATCGGCGGTATCGGTGGCTTTGGTGGCCTGTTCTCGGCCGCCGCGCTTAAGGATATGGAAGACCCGATCCTGATCAGCGGTACCGACGGCGTGGGCACCAAGCTCGTGCTCGCCCAGATCATGGACCGTCACGAGACGGTGGGCCAGGACCTGGTCGCCATGTGCGTCAACGACATTTTGGCTTCGGGCGCCGAGCCGCTGTTCTTCCTGGACTACGTTGCCATCGGCCACATTGAGGCCGAGCACATGGCAAAGATCATCAAGGGCGTGGCCGACGGCTGCAAGCTCGCGGGCTGCGCGCTCGTGGGCGGCGAGATGGCCGAGCACCCCGGCGTCATGGCTCCCGCCGACTACGACCTTGCCGGATTTACCGTGGGCGTCGTCGACCGTCCCAAGATGCTCGACCCCGCGAACGTCCGCCCCGGCGACGTGATTCTGGGCCTGCCTTCCACCGGCGTGCACTCCAACGGCTACTCGCTCGTGCGCAAAGTCATTGGCGTTGACGGCATCAAGCCGGGCACGCCCGAGGCCACCGCTAAGGCCGAGGAGCTGAGCCGCCCGCTCGAGGCCCTCGGCGGCGCATCGCTGGCCGACGCCCTGCTGGCCCCCACGCGCATCTACGTCAAGCCGATTCTTGAGCTGCTGCGCGGTGGCGCTCCGGTGCACGCGATTGCCCACATCACCGGCGGCGGTATTACCGAGAACCTCAACCGCGCGCTTGCCGACGACGTCGACGCTGTGGTCACCCGCAACGGCGCCGAGATGGGCTGGGATGTTCCGCCCGTCATCACCTACGTGTCGCGTCAGGCCGAGCTCGCGCCCAACGAGGCATGCAAGACCTTCAACATGGGCGTCGGCCTGTGCCTGATCGTCGCCCCCGAGGACGAGGCTGCCGTGACCGAGGCCCTGGTTGCGCTGGGCGAGAAGCCGTTCCGCGTGGGCGAGTGTGTCGAGGGTTCCGGTAAGGTCGTGTACTCCGATGAGCGCTAACGAGCAGATGGCTGCCGCCGAGGGCCTGGACTTTGTGCCCTATACCCGCCCGACTGGCACCGATACGGCTGAGCCGCTCAAGATCGGTGTGCTTATCAGCGGCTCCGGCACCAATCTGCAGGCGCTGATCGACCTGATCGCCGCGGATAAGCTCAATGCCTCGATTGAGCTTGTGGTGTCGAGCCGTCCTTCGGCTAAGGGCCTGCAGCGTGCCGAGCGTGCGGGCATTCAGACGTTGACCCTTTCCAAGGATGTCTATGCTGATCCCATCGCTGCCGACGAGATCATCGCGCATGAGCTGCTCGAACGCGGCTGCGAGTACGTGGTGATGGCTGGCTATATGCGCATGGTGCATACGCCGCTGCTGGCGGCGTTCCCCAATCGCGTGGTCAACCTACACCCGGCACTGCTGCCGAGCTTTACCGGCGCCCATGCGATCGACGATGCCTTTGCGCGCGGCGTCAAGGTGACCGGCGTGACCGTGCACTTTGCCAACGAGATCTACGACAACGGCCCCATCATCGCCCAGCGTGCGCTGGCTGTTGAGGAGGGCTGGGACGTCGACACGCTCGAGGAGCATATCCACGCGATTGAGCACGTGCTGTATCCCGAGGTAGTTCAGATGCTCGCCGACGGTCGCGTTCACGTGCTGGAGAGCGGCAAGGTGGCAATTGATGCACCCCGCGGCTAGCGGTGCACAGTACAATTTAGTTGAGTGGTCAGGGTGGTCATTGGCGCCAAGGTGCGTGTGACCACCTTTTGTTTTTGGTAGTCACCTGCGACGTTCTTGAATGACTGGTCGTTTAAGAACGTTGCAGGTGACTAGGTGAGAGAGGTGAGCGCATGGCGGATAGCGAAGCACTGTTTATGCCTGAGCTGGTGTTTTTTGATTGGGGGTGCGCGACGCCGGATGAGGTGTTTGCGCGGCTCGAGGACGAGCTTGCACCTCGCGGCTACATTGCGCCCGGTTGGCTCGATGCCGTCCGCACGCGTGAAGATGCCTATCCCACGGGCCTTGCCATGCCGGCGGCCAACATCGCCATCCCGCATACCGATCCGGGGTTTGTGGCTAAGCCCTATATCGCGGTGGTGAAGCCCGCGGCGCCCGTGACGTTCAGTGCTATGGCGGGCATGGGTGCCCCCGTGCCGGCGCAGATCATCATCAATCTGGGTATTGCCGAGCCGGGCGGCCAGGTCGAGGCCCTGCAAGCGCTCATGAATATCTTTATGGATGCCGACGCCGCAGCCGATGTGCTCGGCCAGACTACGTGCCAAGGCATGGTCGACGCCATCCGCCACCACTTTTAGGGCCGGCACTTGGGGACTGTCCCTAACTGTCGGCAGAAAAGGAACGTCCCTAGCTGCCAGCTGCCAGAGCTGCCCCCTTTGCACCAAAATGGTGCAGATTAACCTGTCCCCCATGCACCAGGTGTGTCGCGGGGTCCGCGTTGTGACACAATGGCGTTTGTTCGATTCGTGATGCGAAAGGCCAACTATGGCAAACAAGAAAAAGAACTCCGAGGCCGCGCCGACGCCCGAGCAGCAGGCTCGCGCTGCCTCCAGCTCTCGTAAGAAGCAGCGCAAGACGTACGTGTCTAAGACCGTCAAGATCGTCCTGGTGGTTATCGGCGTGCTGGCAATGCTGCTTTCCGTCTCGGCCATGGCATGCTCCGGTCTCATGTCGCAGGCAGAGGATACCTCGAGCTACAAGCTTACCGGCGGTGTCGCCGCCACCATCAACGGCACCAACCTCACCGAGGACACCGTGACCAAGCAGATCATGAGCATGCGCACGTCCTACGGTTACACCAAGGACAAGGACTGGGCGCAGTATCTGGTCGACAACGACCTGACGCCCAAAAAGTACCGCAAGCAGCTCATCGATTCCTACACGCAGCAGATTCTGCTCCAGCAGGCGCAGAAGGAAAACGGCGTGACGGTGTCGGACGAGGAGGTCGAGAAGGCATGGAAGGACGCGTGCAAGAGCGCGGGCGGTGCCAAGGCCTTTAAGAAGACCCTTAAGACCTACGGCTATACCGAGGACACCTACAAGGACTCGCTCAAGGAGAACCTGGCACAGCAAAAGCTTAAGGACGCCGTGGCGCCCACCAGTAAGCCCAAGGACAGTGAGATCGTCGATTACATCAACGAGAACCTGTCTAACTACAACGATGCCCGCCGCTCGTCGAACATCCTGATCAAGGTTGATTCCGACGCATCTGACGAGGACAAGGCCGCCGCCAAGGCCAAGGCGCAGGAGTGCCTGGACAAAATCAACTCCGGCGAACTGAGCTTTGAGGACGCCGTGAAGCAGTATTCCGATGACACCGGCTCCAAGGAGAAGAAGGGCGATGTGGGCTGGGACAAGCTCACCACCTTCGTCGACAGCTACCAGGCGGCGCTCGAGGGACTCAACAAGGGCGATGTGAGCGACGTGATCGAGTCGACGTACGGTTACCACGTCATCAAGTGCACCGACTACTTCCATGTCGATAGCCAGGTCGATGACATCAAGCAGGTACCCAAGGACATCAAGAAGTATATTTCCAACGTGGTGAAGACGCAGGCGGCCAGCACTGCATACAGCGAGTGGCTGGAACAGTACAAGAAGGACGCCGACATCACCGTCAACCCCATGCCCAAGGACGTACCGTACAACGTCAGCCTGAAGGGCGTCACCAAGAGTTCGACCGACGATTCGTCGACGACTGAGTAATCATGGGGCGGTGCTCATGCGAGTGCCGCCCACACTATTAAGGAGGATTTGCAGATGACCAACGAAGAGCTGCAGCAGGAAATGATCGCCGCCATGAAGGCCAAGGATAAGGTTCGCCTGTCCATCATTCGTCAGGTCAAGGCCGAGGTGAAGAATATCGAGGTTAACGAGCGCCGCGACGTGACCGAGGAAGACGTCAACAACATGATCAAGCGTCTGATTAAGCAGACGAGCGAGACGCTGGAGATGTCCATTAAGGCCGGTACCGACCAGGACCGTACTGACAACCTGACCGAGCAGGTCAAGATTCTGGAGAGTCTGCTGCCCGCGCAGGTTTCGGGCGAGGAGCTCGAGGCCCTGATCGAGCAGGTCATCGCCGAGCTGGGTGCCACGTCCAAGAAGCAGATGGGCCAGGTCATGGGGGCACTCGGCAAGGCCACCGGCGGCAACTTCGATAAGCCTGCCGCGGCAAAGATCGTCGGCGCCAAACTCGCGTAGGGGCCGAGCGGTACATAGTTGATGTTGAGGGGGCGTGGCCGTCATGGTCGCGCCCCTTTTTGCTGGGCTGGGTACTCATTGGGGACAGACTTAAATGAGTGCTCAATGAGCGGGTACTCATTTAAGTCTGTCCCCAATGAGTGGGTGGAAGGTTGCGGGTTCTTTACGGGAATGTGGTGTGGGCTGCGGAAACGTGGTTCTTTCCGTACAATAGTTCAACTCGTGTAAACGCAGGGAAGGGACATTCATGGCAGACATGATCGAGATCAAGCATCTCAACAAGTACTTTGGCGACCTGCATGTGCTCAAAGATATCAATCTCACCGTCAAGCGCGGCGAGAAGCTCGTAATGATCGGGCCTTCCGGTTCGGGTAAGTCGACGCTCATCCGTTGCGTCGATTATCTGGAGGAGCCCACATCGGGCGAGGTCGTCATCGACGGTACGCCGCTCACCAAAAAGAATCACCTGGAGATGGCTCGCAAGTACAGCTCCATGGTGTTTCAGCAGTTCAACCTGTATCCCAACATGACGGTGCTGGGCAACCTGACGCTCGCGCCCATCAAGCTGCAAAAGAAGAGCAAGGAGGAGGCGACCGAGATCGCCATCGCCGCGCTCAAGCGCGTCGGCATGGCGCATAAGGCCGGCGAGTATCCGCAGAATCTCTCGGGCGGTCAGCAGCAGCGCATCGCCATCGCCCGTGCCCTGTGCACCAAGCAGCCCATCATCCTGTTTGACGAGCCGACCTCGGCGCTCGACCCCGAGATGGTCCAGGAGGTTCTGGACGTTATGATTGAGCTCGCGCAGGAGGACATCACCATGATCTGCGTGACGCACGAGATGGGCTTTGCGCGCCAGGTGGCCGACCGCGTCATCTTTATGGAGGACGGCCGCATTCTGGAGGAGGGCACGCCCGAGCACTTCTTCGATAACCCCGAGAACCCGCGCTGCCGCGAGTTCCTGTCCAAGATTTTGCACTAGGCGCGGTGATGGACATGACGGATATGACGAGGGCGGCCGTGTCGCGCCGTCGCTTTTTGCAGCTGGCTGGCGCCGGCATGCTTGCGCTGACGGGGACCGCGCTTGCCGGTTGCGGCCACTCCACCAGCGGCGAGGGCTCTGACAAGGGGTCCAAGCTTGCGGCCATCAAGTCGCGTGGCCATCTGAATGCCGGCGTTAAGAAGGACGTTCCCGGCTATGGCTATTACGACACCGCCAAGGGCCGCTTTGAGGGCATGGAAGTCGATTTGTGCTACCAGATCGCCGCTGCCGTCTTTGGCGTGAGCTACAAGGAGGCCCGTTCCCAGGAGCTTGTCGAGTTTACCGACGTAACGCCCAAGACGCGCGGCCCGCTGATCGATAACGGCCAGCTCGATGTGGTCGCGGCGACCTACACCATCACCGACGAGCGCAAGAAGAGCTGGGATTTCTCGACGCCGTACCGCACCGACTACGTGGGACTCATGGTCAAGAAGCGTTCGGGCTTTACCTCGATTGAGGACCTGGACGGCAAGGTCATCGGCGTGAGCCAGGGTGCTACTACGCAGGGCCTGATCGAGCAGATGATCAAGGACAACGGCTTTAGCTGCAAGCCCGAGTTTAGGGCCTTTAGCGGCTACCCCATCATCAAGAGTTCGCTCGACGCCGGCAATATCGACGTCTTTGCCATGGACCGCTCCACGCTGGCCGGTTACATGAACGAGACCGTTGAGCTGCTGCAGCCCGAGGTCAAGTTTGGCGAGCAGGGCTACGGCGTGGCGACCAAGAAGGGCTGCGACCTTTCGGCCGTGGTCGATCAGGTGATATGCGATCGCCTGGCCGACGGCTGGCTCGACCAAGAGGTCAAGACCTGGGGTCTTGTATAGGCGGATCGTCCAAGGAAGGAATCAAATGCTCGAAGGATTATTTGACGCCGACCGTTGGTCGACGACATTTCAAAACATGGGGCCCTTCTGGGAGGGCTTTGGCGTGACGCTGCAGGTGGTCGTTGCCGGTCTGCTGCTGTCGCTGGTGCTGGGCACGCTGCTGGGCGTGTTCTCTACCACTCGCTCGCGCGTGCTGCGCGCCATAAGCCGCGTGTACGTTGAGTTTTACCAGAACACCCCGTTGCCCGTGCAGGTGCTCTTTATGTACATGGCCGGTCCGCAGTTTTTGCAGGCCATAACCGGTGCCGACCAGCCGGTGCGTATCGCGCCGTTCGTGCTGGGCTTCTTGGGTGTGGGCCTGTATCACGCGGCCTACATTTCGGAGGTCATCCGCACCGGTATCGAGGCGGTTCCGCGCGGTCAGATGGAGGCGGCCCAGAGCCAGGGCTTCACCCGTGCGCAGGCGTACTGGTACATCGTGCTGCCCCAGACATTCAAGATCATTCTGCCGCCGCTGTGTAACCAGGCGCTCAACTTGGTCAAGAACACGTCGGTGCTCGCGCTTGTGGCCGGCGGCGATCTTATGTACCGTTCCGACAACTTTGTGAGTCTGTACGGTTACCTGCAGGGATACATCGTCTGCTGCCTTATGTACTTCATCATCTGCTTTCCGCTCGCCATGCTGGTGCAGTGGCTCGAGCGCCGCTCCAAGGAGCGTCCGCGCGGCGTGAGCCTGGCCGAGCTGGGGCTCGACAACGTAGAGGAGGCCTAGCGCATGGAAATCTTCAACGCGACCAACCTGCTCTACATTTGGGGCGGCTTTGTTAAGACAATCGAGATCTCGGCGCTGTCGATCTTTTTCTCGCTCATCTTTGGCACGGTGCTGGCGCTCGTTAAAAGCTATGCGCCCCGCCCGTTCCGTATTTTGGTGAGCGCCTATATCGAGCTGTTCCGCTGCACGCCGAACCTGCTGTGGATCCTGTTTATCTACTTTACGGTGCAGGGTTTGGACATTGTGATTTCGACCATCGCCTTTACGCTGTTTACCAGCGCTGTTATGGCCGAGATTGTGCGCGGCGGCCTCAACTCGATTCCGCGCGGCCAGTTTGAGGCGGCGCAGAGCCAGGGCTTCGGCTTCTTTGCCACCATGCGCTACATCATTCTGCCGCAGACGTTTAAAACAATCATTCCGGCGCTGTTTAGCCAGTGCACGACCGTCATTAAGGACAGCTCGTATCTTTCGGGCATTAACGTGGCCGAGCTCATGTACACGGCAAACGTCGTGATGGCCCACGCGATCGACCTGTCGCAGGTGCTTATGCTCTACGGTCTGGTGTTTGCGATGTACTTTGTGCTCGACTTTGGTATCTCGTTGCTGGTCCGCGCATATCAGAGGCGAATGGTGGCAGCGTAGAATGTGGCAAAGGGACAGTCCCTTTGTCACATAGAGAAAGGAATCGCGATGAGCGATCTGGTGAATAAGAAGAGTCCTGTGGTCATTACCATCGCGCGCGACTTTGGCGCCGAGGGACACGAGATCGGACGCATGCTTGCCAACGAGTTGGGGATTCCGCTGTACGATAACGAGCTGCTGGTGCGTGCGTCGCTGCGCGCGGGCGAGTCGCTCGACAAGATGGCCGCTTACGACGAGCGCCTGGCCGTGGAGAACATGGCGTTTCTGCCCGACCGCTACGATGCGCGTTCGTACTCGGACAAGTTGTTCCAAAAGATGAGCCAGGTGATCTTGGACCTGGGCGAGACCGAGAGCTGCATTATCGAAGGCCGCCTGTCCGATTACCTGTTGCGTAACAACCCCAACCACATTGCCGTGTTGGTGACCGCACCCTTTGAGGACCGCGTCGAGATCGTGCGCAAGAAGCGCGGCCTTAACAAAAAGAAGGGCGCCAAGCTGGTCAAGCAGCAGCAGAAGGCGCGCGAGGCGTTCTACAAGCGCTACAGTGCCGGCAAGTGGAAGATGACGAGCGGCAAGGATATCGTCGTCAACCGCGCCAAGCTGGGCCGCGAAGGCTGCAAAGACGTTATCGCCGCTGCCTACCGCTACAAGGTGGCTCAGCTCGAAGGCTAACCGACCAAAACCACCACAAAGGGGACAGGCACCTTTGTGGTGGTTTTTGTTTTAGGCGGAGGGGAAGGCCTTGGTGAGACCGGCGCGCGTCTGCGTGTCGGTCTTTTGGTAGATAGAGCTCAGGTGGCGCTGCACCATGCGCATCGAGATGCCGAGTTCCTCGGCGATTTGCTTGAGCGGGCGTTCGTCCTGTGTCACGGCTATGAGCACGTCAACTTCGCGTGGGGTGAGAGCGTGGTTGGCGATGAAGGCCTGGCGTTGCTCTTCGATGGTGGGGGCGGCGAGTGCTTCTTCTGCCACCTCCCCGCGCTCGCGCTCCTGCTCGGTTTGGGGTAGGCGGAACAGGCCCGCAGCTACAAACGCCACACTTGCCGCCACAAGCAGCATGAGCGCACCGATCATGATGAGGGCAACGTTGCCCGAGGTCACGAGGGCAAGCGAGATGCCCGATGTAGTGAATGCACATACATTGTTGGCGGCGCGGCCCATGCCAGCCCACAGTGCGGGCGTATGCATGCGCGGTGCCAGCTGTGTAAAGGTGGCAGTAAAGAACGTGACAAAAAAGCCCGAGCTCAGGTAAAAGACGACAAGGCCTAGGTTGGGATCGGCGCCGGCCTCCACGGCCAGGATGGAAATGGTCGAGAGCACGGCGATGCCGAGCATGACAAGTCCCATGTAGCGGCGCTCGGCAAGGTCAAAGATAAGACCGGCGGCAAGGCCGCTTGCCGCCAAAAAGAGGCGCGGCCAAGTCTGCACGGCAATGGTGCCGTGGGCGTTGGAGAGTGTGACCACGTTGTCGAGGGTGGAGAACAGACAGGCAAGAATCATGACGAGCGCGATGCTCCAGCATGCCTGTTTGGCGAGGGCATGAGAGGACTCAGCAAAGGGATTGATGGCGGGGCTGGAGCTCTCGGCAGCTTTTTGGGGAACGACGCTGAGGGCGGATATGGCGATAGTCGCTGCGCCAAGGACGATGAGCTCTGCGATACCGCCGCAATTGAGCAGGTTGACGGCGAACTGCATCAGGATGCCCGCGGCATAGGCTGCTCCCGCACCGGTGGCGAGCTTGGGATCGTCTTGAAACGCCAGTGAAAAGGCGTGGTGCGCAGCGGCGCCCAGCAGGCCGAGTCCAAAGAATGCCACGCAGCCCAGAATCTCGAGCGCAAGCGGGTCCGTGGGGGATTGAATTTGGGTTAGGCCCACGATGACGATAGGGACGGCGGCGGCGTTGACGGCTGCCAGTGAGTGGCCCTTGCGCTGTGCGAGCCCGAGCAGCGGCGCGTATCCGATAAAGCCGAGCACGCTCGCACCCAGAATAAAGCCCTGTGCGATTACAACGCGTTCGGCACCGGCGAGCAGCCCGACGTTGACGTCGAAGCGAAACTCGGCGGCAAGGAAGGCGAAGGTGAAGAGCGCGAGTGCCAGAAGCGCGTTGATTTTAGACCTGCTCAGGTTCAAGGACGGTCCTTTGGGTGGACGAATAATCGTGTCCTCGATTGTAGCGTTCCCGGGACGAGTGTGGCGATGGCGAAATCATATTGAATTAAACCGCAGGTAGAGGCCTGGGTTCACATCTACGAACCTAGGCATATGGAGTCATTTGGCACATCTTGGTGGTACAGGACCACCACAAAGGGGACAGGCACATCTTGGTGGTATGTCCCTGCGACCAAGGAGGCCGTTATGTACGGAAGCCACTTTGACAAGCAAACCCAACGCGAGCGTACCTGCTCGCTGGTTCACGGTACCTGGCGTTGTGTGGGTGCCAAAATCGCTTGCGCTGGTGCGTGTGCGCTTATGGTCGGCCAGCTGCTGCTGCCGAGCGTGGCTCTGGCGACGGAATGCGCCGATCCCGCCGCCGGGACGGATGAGGTTGCCGCGGCTCCGGTGACGCCGACGGTTGCGGAGGATACGGCTGCAACGACCGTACCAGCTGCTTCGACCGCGCCTGCAACCGATGCTGCTCCGGCGGCGCAAGCCACCGTTGAGCCTCAGCAGACAATCCCAGCCGATGCCGCCAATGAGTCTAGCGGTGCTGCGCTCGCTGGGCAAAACGCTTCTGGCGACGACAACGCCGCCATGCCGGCGAGCAACGCCATCATGCCCTGCGGTGTGACCGATGTTGTTGGCGGCAGCGACGTTAGGGTCAATACGACCGTGGTTCCCCACTACACGAACTGCGAGCTTCCGGACAACATCACGCTCGAAAAGGGCCAGTCGTATACCCATGATTTTCCCGATGTTGAGGGTGGCATTCCAGAAGCGCTTGCGAGCGAAGTCGTCGAGGTTAAGTACTACAGGGCCGATGCCGCTTCGGGCACTCTGGTCGAAGTTCAGGATGCGTCCATGTCCGACGTGACGGCTCGCTTCGAACCCGTTGGCAATCACATGAGGCTGACGCTGACCTTTACGGGTGGCGCTGCAGGCGGCTCGTATCGACTCACGCGCAATGAGGCTCTCTATATTGGCACGGCACTGGAGTATACCGGAACTGACTATGAAGGCAGCTCGACTATCCTCAACGAAACCAGGTACGATTATTACCTCCGCTACGTCATCAATAGTGAAATTACGCTCGTTGCATCGGAAAACGAAGCCCTCCATAACCTGGACGTCAACGACGTGAAGACCGACTACGCGCCCGGCGAGGCGCCGCGCGCGACCGCGACGATCCTCGCTGCTGACGCCGACAAGTACGAGATCGCCTATGAGTGCTGGGAAGAGATGGAGCTCGATATGGAATCCGGGGAGTCGGTACCCGTTGCCTTCTGGTATTCCGACCCCGCAAAGTACACGCCGGGCATGAAGAAGATTGACCACTTCGAAGAGGGAAAGTTCTACATGTACTCCGTTGAGCTGAGGCTCAAGGGCGACAATACCGTGGCCGATGACTGCAATATGAACGTCAACGGCCATTGGGTGCACCACATCAAGACCGACAACGGTGTCTTCGCGCCAAACGCTGACAATATGCTGTGCGAGCAGCCGATCGACGAATGGCGGGCCATCGACGTTATCGAGATCAACGGTGCCATGACCACCTTTAAGGCAGGCGACAGGCCGGTCTTTACGGCGGGTACTCCGGCGGGTTCCGACTCTATTCTCCAGTGCGAGTTCTGGACGGGCAGCGACGGCAGCGAAGTAAATTCCGTTGAGTTCTGGGACCAGCACATTACCAACCATATCGACGCGTTTAAGCCCGGTGTGACCTATCGTTACGGCCTGTACTTTAAACCGGCGCGTGGTTTCTACTTTACGCCCAACACCAAGCTGGTGATCAACGGCCAGGAGTGCGGCTACCAGATGGGCGAAGCGAGTGTAGTTGATCCCGAGAGCGGCTGTATCTTCACTCTGTGGCTCAACACCGATCTGACGTTTACGCCCGAGGCCACGCCGGCTCCGGTCGACCCCGAAAAGCCCGCGCCGCAGCCTGAGGTCAAGCCTGAGCCCAAGCCCGAGGTGAAGCCCGAGACCAAGCCCGCGGCTAAACCGGTCACGACAACCACCACGGCCAAGACGGTTGAGAAAACCACGCAGGCCAAGAAGGGCGATGCTGTCCTGGCTACCACGGGGGATACCACCGCGATGACGGTCGCCGCCCTAGGCATCGCCGGCGCAACCGTAGCCGCCGCCGGCATCGCCGCAACCAAGCGCCGCAAGCGTTAGGTTTTGGCGGCGGCGCCCATCCTCGGCTTTAGCAAAATCTCAATCTGTAACACCAAGCCAGTCAAAACGGCCCTAGATGTTACAGATTGAGATGAACCGAATGGCCGCCAATCTAATGTCTCGATCTGTAACACCAGGCGGGGAATTTGACCTCTAACTGTTACAGATCGAGACAAACTGGCCGGCCGAGTCCAGAACCACCGCAAAGGTGCCTGTCCCCTTTGCGGTGGTTTGCGCAGGTAGAACGGTAGGTTCGTATATATGAACCTACCGTTCGCTTTGTTTTTGAACAACGATTACGCTGGATGACTTTTGGTTTGCAGGAAAGGAACGACCATGAGGTGGACTACTGCTCGAGCGCTTTGCCGACGGCTGACTGTTGCCACGGTGACCCTCGCGATGGTGACGGGTTCGTTTCCCGCGGGCGCGTTTGCTGAGGCCCTCAACACCGACGGCACTTTTGTGCAGACGGATAACGGCCAAGCAGCCGATGCCGACGCCGCCGACCCCGCGCCCGATGCCGCCGACGCCGCGCCCGATGCCGGCGCTGCCGACCCCACAGTGCTCGATACCGGTGACACCCCTACGCCCCCGGACTCCGAGATTGCATCGGCGGCAGGCCTGACGGGCGCTGGGCAGACCGAGAGCACGCCCGTGGCCACGCTTGCCACCGATCTTGTCGAGGGCAAGGAGCTCGCCGAACAGCAGAAGCAGGAGGAGACCGCCGAAGCCGAAGCAACCTGGAATGAGGATCTTGGGCTCTGGATGACCTCGAAGGGCGCCACGGGCGTAAAGGACGAATACGACGATGGCTACGTGGCCGGCGAGCAGACCCCCGCGCAGTACTACTTCTCGATTGATAGCCTCACCAACGAAATTTCTATCGAGTATGGCGACGCGGGCATTACCACGTTGGAGGTGCCCTCGACCATCGACGACAAAAATGTCGTAAGCCTTACGGGTATGGGAAGCGCTGCGCTCACATCGATCACCTTCGCCCCTAATTCGCATGTCCGCTCGGTTGGAGGCTTGGGCGGCAGCAGCATCAAAGAGATCGCACTGCCCGATTCGGTCGAGGAGCTCAAGAGCTATGCATTCTACAAAAGCAAGACGCTCCAAACGGTAACCTGGCCCAACAACGCGGCCTTTACCACGATTCCCGAGCAGGCCTTTAAGGAATGTGAACAACTTGACGACAAGGTGGTGGCAACGCTGCCGACTTCGGTCAAAACTATCGACTATCTTGCATTCGCCTATTGCGGCGTGCCACAGTTCTATGTCTCGGACACAACAGTGCTCACCTTTACGCAGATCAATGTGCCGGGCACGGTGGAGCGGATTGAGCGCAATGCCTTTGACGGGTGCTCGCATGTGTCGTCGGTGACGATCGGCGACGGCGTTAAATATATCGGGGCGCTCGCGTTCGCCTCTCTTGATCCTGCGGTTGCCGGCAAAGAGATTGTGCTACCCAAAAGCGTGGAAATGATAGAGTGGGGAGCTTTTGAGAACACGAGATACGGAAACGAGACGAACCATAATGCCGTTGCCCTGCGCGTGATGAACCCCGATCTTCAGTTTGGTGAGGCGGGCTATCCGGGCGACTATAATGAGCGCGTGACAATCGATGGCGTAACGTATGCGATTCCCTTTAGTGAAGGCCAGACCATCTATGCCTATGCGACCGATTCGGCTGGCAACCCCTCGATGGTCAAAAAGCTTGCCGATGCCGTGGCCGATCGCAAGGACTCCGTCGATTCCTCGAAGCCTGCCTACACGTTTGAGTGGATGGGCGAGGCGGCCCAGGTGACGGGCAAACTTCCCCAGGGCGCGGCGGCCGTGCTCGTGCAGGCGGGGCAGTCCACGCCGCTGGCGGTTGGCGATGACGGCAGCTTTACAGCGGACGCTCTCTCCAAGACGGCAGCAACGCTGCGCATTTCGCTCAGCGGTTACTATGACATGGTGCTCGCTCGCCCGGGCGACCAGATGACGGGCACATGGAATATCGGAGAGATTAAGGCGGAGGACTTTACCAAGATTCCGGCCTCGCGCGCGATTGAGCTCAACGTGGGCTATCTTGAACCGATTGTGGGCCAGGATAAGACCGAACGCATCGAGCTCGATAGTCTCGATAGCATCGATCTGACGGTGAAGAGCGGCGGCAAGACGCTTAAGCCTGCCAAGGGTGACAAGGAAAACGACTTCCGTATCCAGGGCACAGCGCTCGTGGTGTCGCAGGCCATTGCCGACGCGGACCAGGATCTGGAGATAACGCTCGAGCCCAAAGACAGCCTCAAGCTGGGTGGGGCGACGGCGACGGTGAAGCCCTCGGCCGGCAAGGTCGATATCGACTTGAAGCCCTGGGGCACGGCGACGGTCGCGACCAAGGGCGACTACCAGGGCGCTAACCGCGTGCTGGTGTTCCGTACGTCCGACGGCAAGCTAGTTGCCGACGGTGTCACCTATTTGATGGGTTACGAAGACGATGGCACCACGCCTATCATGAAGGCCGAGACGCCGCGCCTTAAGGCCGGTTCGTACACCATCGTCGCCTTTAACAAGACGAGCTACGACATCCAAGCAACGAGCTATTCCACGTTTAGCCGCCTAGGGCTGACCGTGGGTAAGCATATCGCGCAAAAGCAGGTGAAGATCGAGGACGGCAAACAGCTCGACGTGACGCTCGACGTTCCCACGTTTGACGTGGAGACGTATCGTGCCGAGCGCGGGCTGACGGCGGGCTCGGTTATCGCTGATTCGTCCGCGGTCGTTGGCGTGGAGACCGAGCTGCGCATTCATTACGAGCTCAAGGACAGCCAGGCTGCCAAGATTGAGATTCCGCTGGCCAAGGATGCCGTCGAGGATGTGTCCGCAGGCGCTCGCGAAGCCGGCGCCAGCTCCGATGCCATGTGGGCTGGCACAACTTGGGAGGGCGACAACCTCGTTCTCGATATGAAAAAGAGTGCGGGCGCCGATGTGTTTGTGCGCTTTAAGCCTAAGGCCGCGGGCATCTATGCCGTCTCGCCGCTTATTACGCTGGGCGAGGTGACATTGCCGCTGGGAAGCACGACGCTTGAGGTTAGCGGATCGCGCATCGAGGTCGACAACACCGACGTTCACAGCCTGCTGGGCAATGTGGCCTACGTTTATGCAGCGCCGGGCAAGAGCGTGCAGCTCACCGTGGGGACGGGCTCGTCGGCTGCAAAGTACACCGGCAAGACCAATAAACTCGGCCGTGCCAAGATTGAATACGAACTGCCGCAGGATACGCTTGCCGCCGAGCGTGTGACGCTCGAAGCGCGCGTGGGCTCGACCGATGTCGCCGCCGCTGCCGCAGAGGTGACGGCTCGCAATTATGTGCGCTATGTTCCGCGTGCTTCGGTCTGGAACTTTGATGTGACGTATCGTGGCGGTACGCAAAACCTGGTCAAGGACGGCAAGGACACCGGCAAGGGCCTGTGGACCTTCCATCATCTGCCACAAAAGAAGAATGCCTACTGGACCTTTGACATCACGCTCGAGGTGGGAAACGAAGAGGCCGCCGACACGCTCGACCTGTACGTGGACTGCGTGGATGGCAAGACGGTGACGATTCCTCTGACTCAAAAGTCGCGCGAGGGCACCCGCGTGCGCTATGCGGCGGAGTATGTGGACGAGGGTTACCTTAAGCTGCTTAATGAGTTTAACAAGGCGAATGACTCGACCTATGTGAACTGCGGCAACTTTGAGCAAATCTTTATGCCGCAGACCTACCGCATCTCCAATGCCCAGCTTATGATCATGCTGAGTTTTGACGCCAAAGCTTCGGCCAAAAAGCATTCCGCCGCGGCCGAGGAGCGCCAGCAGGAGTTCTCGAATGCCGTGCAGCAGTGGCACGAGTATATGATGGATAACTCGTTTAATGATGTCGACGAGGCCTTTAACGACGCGATTGACCAGATGGTCGCCGATGCGTTTGCCGAAGAGGACAAGGACGGTAAAGAGGATGAAGCCCAAGGTGGAGCTGCGCGTAAGGCTCGTCGCGCCCCTGCCGCCAGCGACGGCGAGGGTGATGGTGCTGGCAACGACGAGGCCGCGCAGTTTGCGGCTGAGCTCAAGGCCGCGGTCGGCGGGTCGTCGGCGCTGCTGACCCAGCAGGGCGACAGCTATGGCGTCAATGTGGACAAGATGATCTTTGAGGATGCTTACGGCACCAGCGAGGATTGGTATCAGGAACTCGCGGCGGCCCAGGGAGCGAACGCTGCGGATGCGGCCGCCATCAAGGAGCTCGTCGACCATGCATCGCGAGCGGAGTTTATTGCCCAGCAGGCCGAGGATCTGGTGGGCCAGTCGATGGGTATCGGCCGGCTCAACCAATACGGAAGCTGGAATGACGCAACTGCTGCGGCGCTCAACAAGTGTGCGGGCATTAAGGCCAGCGAGTACAACGGCCAGTCGACGAGCGGGTTTAACGATTTGGGCCAGGCGCTCGGCAGCTCATTGAGCTACAAGGCGGCTGACGACGATACCGTCAAGGGCTTTAAGGTCGCCGCGCCCGATGGCGAGCAGACGGCCTATATCGAGTCGGAATTTATCGAGAACTCCAATAACAACAAGAACCAGGCGCTTCTGTTTAACTCGATCGCCATGCAGTGCGACATTCTGGACGACCTGTACGACAACTGGAATGTGGTCCATAGCCTCAACAACTCCAAGGTGCGCGGATGGCTCATGGCCTGGAAGCGCAACGGCGACGTGAGCGCCCATATGAAGCTCATCCGCACGATCCGTTCGCTCAAGAGCTATAAGATCGAGTGCGAGATGTTCGGACAGGTCTTTAAGACCGATGCGTGGAAGGCGGCCGGCCAGGCGTTTCCCGCGGCGACCCAGGGCATCGGCATCTTTACCGGCATTTACGGCGTGAACGATGCCAGCAAGAACTGGGAGAACGTGAACGTCCGTATGCAGAAGGTGAAGGGCGAGCGCGAGGGCTATGAGCTTCAGCATACGCGCTTGCTTGCCAAGCCCGAGAAGACCGAGGACGACTGGAAGTGCATTTACGCGCTGCGCGACGCCATGGAGAAGGCGCGTGCGTTTGAGGATCTGCTGTATCGCCAGCTCTGCCACGACAGCACCGATGTGGCAGTGGGCTCCATTATGACAATCGCCGGCGTGCTGACGGCCGGTTCGGCGGGTACCGTGGTGGGCGCTGCCTATGACGCGGCTTCGACCAGCGTAGGTTCGGAGCGCGCGATTAAGCTGACCAATGCCGAATGCGCCTATGATGTTGCCTGCGAGCAGGTGGAGCGCGCGTGCCAGAATCGTATTACGGTCAACTGGGGCGAGCTGACCGATGCCGAGGTCTACAAGGCCAACAAGGACGGCTTGATCTCGGACGAGAAGATGCAGTCGATTTTTGAGGCGCGTTATCGCAATGTGGCTGCCAAGGCTGCACCCGACCCTGCGGGCGTGGTGTACGAGGGCCTGCTGTCCAATACGGTTGAAGGCGCGACGGTTGAGCTGTGGAGCGCCGACGATGCGGCCGGTACCAATGCGGTGCGTTGGGATGCCGAGGAGTATGAGCAGGACAATCCGCTTGCAACGGGTGCGGACGGTGCGTACAACTGGAATACGCCGACCGGCTGGTATCAGGTGCGCGTGACCAAGGACGGGTATGAGGAGGCGCGTTCGGCTTGGCTGCGCGTGCCGCCGATTCAGACTGAGGTGAACATTGGCTTGGTGTCGACGGCGGCGCCCGAGGTGGCCTCGGCCCATGCCTATACCGATTGCATCGAGGTTGAGTTTGCGCAGTATATGGATGCGAGCGACGATGCCCTGGTCGCATTGTGCGCGCAGGGCTTAGGCGACGTGACGTATACGTGGCTCGACAAACAGGACGATCCCAATGGCAAGCCGCTATCGCGCGTGCTGCGTATTCGCTATGCCGATGCGCGTGAGGCGGGCTCGACGGTGGCGTTTGAGCTCGACGGTGCTCGCAACTACGCCGGCACGGCCATGGCGCGCTGGGCAAGTGGCGAGCTTGTCGTGGGCGTTCGTGCCGACAAGCTCAAACTCAACGTGGAGCAGGCCGTGACCATGCTTGATGGCAGTGACTTTGAGCTGGTGGCGCACGTGACCGATAAGGCGGGCAAGCCGTTTGCGGGCGCCAAGGTTAGTGTTGGGCTGGAGTCCTCGGCTATCTGCTCTGTCGATGCCACCCAGGCCGTGACGGGCGAGGACGGTGCGGCGACGTTTGTGCTGCATGGTGCTCTGCCCGGTTTGACGACGTTGACGGCGGCGGTGGGCGGCACGGCGCTGTCCAAGCAGGTCGACGTTCGCGTGTCTGCCGAGGCAGTGCGACCGGCGCGACCGGTGGCGACGTTTGGTGCGACGACGTTTGGTGCATGGTCGCCCAAGGAGAACTACATTACGGTGCCCAAGGGCACGAAGCTGGAGCTTTCTGCCGAGGATGGCGCGACGATTTGGTACACCACCAACGACACCTGCCCCTGCCGTGACGAAGGCCGTGTAAAGTACACCGAGCCCATTGCGCTCGATAGCAACATGTATGTGCGCATTGCGGCACAGCGCCCTGGCATGTCGTACAGCGAGTATTCCGAGCGTCTGAACATTACGATTACGGTGACCGATGAGGCGGTGCCTGAGCCGACGCCCGATCCGGACCCGACGCCTGGCGACGGCGAGCAGGGCGGCGGTGCGGATGGCTCTGGCGGCACCGGGGTACCTGCGGGCGGTTCGACTTCGACGACGACCACGGTGACGACGAACAAGTCCAAGGGTAAGGGCAAGAACGGCAAGAAGTCCGGCGGCACGGAGCTCGCCAGCACGGGTGACTCCACCGCGATGACGGTCGCCGCCTTGGGCATCGCCGGCGCAACCGTTGCCGCGGCCGGCATCGCCGCGACCAAGCGTCGCAAGCGTTAGGTTTTGGCGACAACGCCCATTCTCGGCTTTTGCAAGATCTCAATCTGTAACACCAAGCTGCCCAAAACGGCTCTAGATGTTACAGATTGAGATGAACTGCTCGGCCGCCAATCTAATGTCTCGATCTGTAACACGTAGCGGGGAATTTGGTCTCTAACTGTTACAGATTGAGGCAAAGCGGAGGCGGCTGGCGCAAGATCTCGATCTGTAACAACTACAAGGCTCAACGGGCTCCAGGTGTTACAGATTGAGACAAAACGACCGACCAGGCCCCAAACCACCACAAAGGTGCCTGTCCCCTTTGTGGTGGTTTGGGCGGCCGGCATAGAAAAAGTCCCCGCCGGGCGTGTGCTCGACGGGGACTTTGCCGTTTGATGGCTAGCGCTGTGGGTGATTACTCGCCCAGCAGGCTCTTGGTGATGGAAGCGGCGGCCTTCTTGCCGGCGCCCATCGCCAGAATGACCGTAGCGGCACCGGTGACGATGTCGCCGCCGGCCCAGATGCGGGGATCGGTGGTCTGGCCGGTCTCCTCGTCAGCGACGATGTAGCCCCACTTGTTGAGCTCCATCTTGCCGCCGATCTTCTTTGCGAAGGGGTTGGCGTTGGTGCCGATAGCCGAGATCGCGACGTCGCAGGGAATCTCCTCGATGGCGCCCTCGATGGGCACCGGGCGACGACGACCGGACTCGTCGGGCTCGCCGAGCTCCATCTTCTGGACCTTGACGGCGCACACGGAGCCGTCCTCGCCAGCGACAAACTCGAGCGGGGAGACGAGCGGCAGAACCTCGACGCCCTCGGCCTTGGCATGGTGCAGCTCGGCGCGACGGCAGGGCATCTCGTCCTCGGTACGACGGTAGGCGATGATGGCGTGCTCGGCGCCCAGACGCTTGGCGGTACGGACGGCGTCCATAGCCACGTTGCCGCCACCAAAGACGACGACGTTCTTGCCGTGCTTGGTGGGGGTGTCGTACTCGGGGAACTTGTTGGCCTTCATCAGGTTCACGCGGGTGAGGTACTCGTTCGCGAAGAAGACGTTGGGCAGGTTCTCGCCGGGGACGTTGAGGAACTTGGGCAGGCCAGCGCCGGTCGCCACGTAGATGGCGTCGAAGCCCTGCTCGAACAGCTCCTCGGCCGTGGCCATGTTGCCCACGACGGAGTTGTACTCAAACTTGACGCCCATGTCCTCCAGGCCGTCGATCTCGCGCTTGACGACCGCCTTGGGCAGACGGAACTCGGGGATGCCGTAGACCAGCACGCCGCCGCCGGTGAAGAATGCCTCGAAGACGGTGACGTCAAAGCCGTTGCGGGCGAGCTCGCCGGCGCAGGTGATGCCGGACGGGCCGGAGCCGACGACGGCAACCTTCTTGCCGTTCTTGGGGGCCATCTTGGGCGTGGAGGCGAGCTCGGGGCGGTCACCCAGGAAGCGCTCGAGCTGGCCGATGGCCACGGGCTCGGACTTCTTGCCACGGATGCACTTGCCCTCGCACTGGTTCTCCTGCGGGCAGACGCGGCCGCAGATGGCGGGAAGCATGGAGTCCTCGCGGATGGTATCGAGAGCGCCGCCGAAGTCCTTCTCGCGGATCTGTTCGATAAAGCGGGGGATGTTGATGTTGACGGGGCAGCCCTCAACACAGAACGGCTTCTTGCAGTTGAGGCAGCGCTCGGCCTCGGCCAGCGCCATCTCCTCGGTGAAGCCCTTGTCGACGGGGCGGAAGTCGCAGGCGCGCTCGGCAGCCGGCTCCTCGTTATCGGGGGTGCGGGGCGACTTCATATCGGCAACGAAACGACCGTTAACTAGTGGCATGCGCAGCTCTTTTCCTCATAGGCCTTGAGGGACTCGCCCTCTTCGGAACGGTAAGCGGCCTGGCGGGCACGAAGGTCATCCCAGTCGACCAGGGTGGCATCGAAGTCGGGGCCGTCGACGCAAGCGAACTTGGTCACGCCGCCCACCTCGACGCGGCAGCAGCCGCACATACCGGTGCCGTCAACCATGATGGGGTTGAGCGACGCGGTGATGGGGGTGTCGTACTTCTGGGCGGTGAGGGTCGAGAACTTCATCATCGGAACGGGGCCGACGCAGAAGACCTGGCTCACGGCCTTGTCCTGCAGCAGGCGCTCCAGCGGAGCGGTGACAACGCCCTGCTCGCCGTAGGAACCGTCGTCAGTGGTGATGTGGATGTGGTCCTCGTCGAGGAGTTCGCGGAACTGGTCCTCCATGAGCAGGAGGTCCTTGGTGCGGGCGCCCATGATGGCGTGCACCTCGTGGCCGGTCTCGACCAGGTGCTTGGCGACCGGGAAGGCAATTGCCAGGCCGACGCCGCCGCCAATGACGGCGCAGGGGCCCTCAGCCATCTCGGTGGGAACGCCCAGCGGGCCCACGACGTCGCGCAGCGACTCGCCGGCCTCGTAGGTGGAAAGCATCTCGGTGGTCTTGCCGATCACCATGAAGATGAACTCGACCCAGCCCTCGTCACCGTTCCAGCCGGCCAGGGTAAACGGGACACGCTCGCCCGTCTCATTGGCGCGAACCATGAGGAACTGTCCAGCGTGCGCATGCTTGGCGATTGCGGGCGCCTCGATGCGGAACTTGAACACCTTCTCCGAGAACTGCGTCTTCTCCAGGATCTTATACATAGAACCCCTCTCTTGTTAGGGCGACCGAACCGTGCCTCCACGGAAATGGACGGTAGCCCGAATAAAACCGTACGCGCACAGGCGTTGTGCAGACATACGGTGCAAATTATACCCTCATGGACATGTCGCTTACGTGTATCTTCGGCGGTTGGGAGCAGGGTTTATCCACTTTGGCCTACCAAATAGGGGCAGGTTTATTTTGGTCAGTTTTATCGGGTAAAACGGCAAAGGGGGCCGGCCTCGGGTTGTGATGAGGCCGGCCCCCTTTGGGGCGCTATGTGTGTAAGTCGGCGCGCGGTTGATTGCGATGCCGCAACTGAGGTGTTTCCGCAGATAAAAGCTGCCAAAATAAGCCTGTCCCTAAATGGTAGGCTTTAGTGCTTGCCGTTGGCGGAAGCGGCGCCGTTGACGTGATCGCGGGCGTAGATTACGCCGTGCACGATCGCCAGGCCGGCGGCGTCTGCGGCGCGGGCGCAGGTGTCCTGGAAGTCCTCGGCCTCGCGGGCGCGCAGCTGCTTGAGCACGTAGTCGGCGACAGCCATCTTGCCGGGAGGGTTGCCGATGCCGGTGCGGATGCGGCTGAAGTCGCGGCTGCCCATCTTGTCGATGATGGAACGCAGGCCGTTGTGGCCAGCATGGCCGCCGCCCACCTTAACGCGTACGTCGCCGGCGGGAATGTCGAGCTCGTCGTGGATTACGAGCAGCTCCTCGGCCTTGATCTTGTACTCGCGGCAGAGCTTGGAGATGGGACCGCCCGAGGTATTCATGTACGACTGTGGCTTGACCAGCACAATCTGGCGCTTGCCGCCCTCTTCCTCGGGGTCGTTGATGTTGATGAGCGCGACCTCGGCACCGGCCTGGTTTTTCCAGTACGTGACGCCGGCCTGACGGGCCAGCTCGTCGATTGCCTTAAAGCCGGCGTTGTGGCGGGTCTCGGCATACTCATCGCCAGGGTTGCCAAGTCCGGCAACCATGCGAATCTTAAGCGGCTGTGCAGCTGCCATATTTGTCCCTTCGTTACACAAATAGTTCAATCAACGACAAAGGCTACCACGCCCGCCGAAGGCGAGACTTCGTTTCAGCGAAATCCCACCAGACAAAAGCACGGCCGCGGCAGAGCGAGCCGCCGAAACAGAAGAAACCCCCGCGCGACCTTTGCGAAGCAAGGGGGAGCGCGGGGGTTTCTTCTGTTCCGACGGCGATGCGCCGGGTTGCAAGGACGATGCGATTACAGCGCGAAGTCGCCGCCGACGAGCGTGGAGACGGGCTCCTCGTGGTAAACGGCGGAGATGGCCTGAGCGAACTCCTCGGCGACCGAGATGGTCTTAATCTTGCCGCCGACCTCGACGGGGATGGCGTCGGTGACGACGCACTCGACGATCGGGGCGTCGTTCAGGCGCTCGATGGCCGGACCGGAGAAGATACCGTGGGTGGCGCAGACGTAGATGTCGCCAGCGCCCATAGCCTTGAGCTCCTTGACGTTGGCGCACAGGGTGCCAGCGGTGTCGATCATGTCGTCGTTGATGATGCAGGTCTTGCCCTTGATGTCACCGATGATGCCCATGACCTCGGCGGCGTTGTGGCGCGGACGGCCCTTGTGGGCGATGGCCAGGTCGCAGCCGAGCATGTCGGACAGCTTCTTGGCGGCCTTGGCGCGACCCACGTCGGGGGAGACGACAACCAGGTTGTCGGTGTCGAAGTGCATGTCGTTGTAGTACTGGCCAAACAGCGGCAGCGCGGACAGGTGGTTGACCGGGATATCGAAGAAGCCCTGGATCTGACCCTGGTGCAGGTCGAGGGTGATGATGCGGTTGACGCCGGCGCGCTCGAGCAGGTTGGCGACGAGGCGGGCGGTGATGGGCTCGCGCGGGCCGGCCTTGCGGTCCTGGCGGGCATAGCCGTAGTGGGTGATGACGGCGGTGATGGAGCGGGCGGATGCGCGCTTGGCAGCGTCGGTGGCGATGAGCAGCTCCATGAGCATGTCGTTGACGTTGCCGCCGGCCACGGACTGAATCAGGAAGACGTCGGCGCCGCGGACGGTCTCGTCGTAGCGGGCGTAAATCTCACCATTGGCGAACTGCTTTAGCGTAAGGCCCGAAAGCTCGACCCCAAGGTACTCAGCGATCTTCTGAGCGAGGGGACGGTTGGAGGAACCGGAATACACGCGGATGGACTTGCGCATATTCTCCGACTTCTCGGGATCATTAATCGGCATTACCCTTCTCCTTTATACATCGAATGCCATATAGATGCCTTGTTGCATTGTAACCGCGTGACGGGGCTTATCGAGCCTTGATAACGTCTTTACCGTCAACGGACACGAACCGACCACTCATCCGGTCGCGCAGGTCACGATAGAAAAAGGAGCCGTCCCCATGGAAACAGCTCCTTTTGTGCTTGGTAAAACGTTATACCTCGTCGTCCTCGTGCAGACGGCGGCGGTAATCGGCGGCCCAGCCCTCGATATTTACCTGACGGGCGCGGCCCAGGCCGAGTGCGTCTGCCGGAACCGGCTCGGTGATGACGGAGCCGGCGGCAACGAGCGCGCCGTCGCCGATCTGGGCGGGCGCGACCATCATGGTGTCGGAACCGATGAAGGCATCCTTGCCGATGACGGTCTTGTGCTTGTGGACGCCGTCGTAGTTGCAGGTGATGGAGCCTGCGCCCACGTTGACGCCGGAGCCCATGGTGGTGTCGCCGATGTAAGACAGGTGCGGCACCTTGGAGCCCTCACCGATCGTGGACTTCTTGATCTCCACGTGCGTGCCGGCCTTGGATCCGTCGAGCATGTGGGTGCCCGGGCGCAGGTAGGCGCGCGGGCCGCAGTCGACGCCGTTCTCGATGACGGCCTCGATGGCGATGGTCTCATCGATGGTGCAGCCGCTGCCGACGGTGGTGTCGGTGAGGCGGCTGTTGGGGCCGAGCTGGCATTCCTCGCCCACGGTGACGTGGCCGATCAGGTGCGTCTGCGGCCACACGACGGTGTCGCGGCCGATGGTGGCGTCGGGGCCGATCCAAGCCTGCGTGGGGTCGATGAAGGTAACGCCCTCGGCCATCCAGTGCTCGTTGATGCGGTCGCGCGCGATGGCGGTGAGCTGCGCGAGCTGGATACGGCTGTTGACGCCCAGGCCGTCGCGGTAGTCATCGCAGTGGAAGATGGAGACTGCCTGGCCGTGGCCTTTGAGGATCTCGAGCATGTCGGGCAGATAGTACTCGGACTGCGCGTTGTCGTTGCCGATCTCGTCGATGTGCGCGGCGAGCTGCGCGCCGTCGAAGGCGTAGCAGCCGGCGTTGCACTCGAGCAGCGTGGCGGCCTGCTCGGGCGTGCAGTCCTTCTGCTCGATGATGCGCTCGATCTGGCCGTCGGCGCCCAGCTTGATGCGGCCGTAGCCGAAGGGGTCGGGCGGGGTCATGGTCATGACGGTGCAGGCGAGCTCGCCGGTGGCGACGGTCTGCGCGAACTTGGCGACCGTGTCGGCGGTGATGAGTGGCAGGTCGCCATTGAGCACGACGACGGGGCCTTGCGTGATGCCGCAGGCCTCGAGCGCGACCTTGACGGCGTGGCCGGTGCCCAGGCGCTCGGTCTGCTCGACGCACTCGACCTTGGTGGCGCTGTTGGCGTAGGCGCCGTCGATAAGGGCGCGCATCTCGTCGGCGTGGCTGCCGATGACGACCACGACGCGGCTGCAGCCGGCCTTGATGGTGGCGTCGACGATCCACTGGACCATGGGCTTGCCCAGGATCTTGTGCGAAACCTTGCAGTGGTTCGACTTCATGCGGGTGCCCTCGCCGGCGGCGAGGATAATTGCGGTTGCGTCCATGTGATCTCCTGTTACGTTATAGAGACGTGTGTTTGGAAACGATACACGGCGCAATATGATACCGCAGGCATATGATGAGCGCGTAGCGATTGGCGCGTGACGGCCGGTGTCGCTGCCGCCGGCGTGGTGTTTGCGCTGGTTGTGCATGGCGGCGGCGCTGCGGCGTTGGCGTTTTGCGCGAGGGGATGGGAGGTGCCCGTGGATATCATGCGAGAGGAATCGGGCAACGAACCCGTCGCGGCATTTTCGATGTCGCATCCGGCGGTGCCGGCGCTCTACATGGTGCTGACGCTGGGACTCACTATGTTCTCGATGCAGCCGGTGCTGATTGCGCTGTCGCTTGCGGGCGGGCTGGCGTACGGGTTTGCGACACGTGGCGCCGCGCGTACGTTGGGGGCGCTTCGCTGGCAGCTGCCGGTGATTTTGATCATCGCGGTGCTCAATCCGCTGTTTGGTGCCTCGGGCTCGACGGAGCTGTTCCGTATTGGCATGCGTGCGGTGTATCTGGAGAGCATGGTTTACGGCCTGTGCATGGGCGGGCTGTTTGTGGCGAGCGTGCTGTGGTTTGAGGCGGCGGCATCGATGCTTGGCTACGACAAGGTGCTTGCGCTTTTGGGTAACGCCGCGCCGGTGATCGCGCTCATGATCTCGATGTGCATGCGGCTTATCCCGCAGTTTTTGCGCCGCGGTCGTACGGTGCTGGCGGTGCAGGATGCGATTGATGTGCCTGGCCGCGCGCCGGCCGACCCCGTGCGCTCGCGCCTGCGGGCGTCGAGCGTGTTGATGGGCTGGGGCATGGAAGATTCGCTGGAGCGCGCGGACGCTATGCGCTCCCGTGGGTGGGGCGCCGCGACACGCCGCACGACGTACGCGCGGTATCGGCTGGGGCGCGGCGATGTTGCCGCGCTGGTTGGGCTTGCGCTGTTTGGCGTGGCCACGACGGCAGTGGCGTGGACCGCGATGGCGCAGTATTCGTTTTACCCGCAACTATCGGTGCCGGCGCCGTGGCTGGGCTATGTCGTATATGCGACCTGGATGGCGCTGCCCTGCGTGCTGTACGCGATTGACGAGAAGAGGTTTGGCTGATGACCCGGTTGGATAGCTGCTCGGTAACGGGCGTGGCGTGCGGCTCTGATGTACCCGCGATTGAGGTACGGGGCCTGAGCTTTACCTACCCCGGGGCTGAGGCGCTGGTGCTCGACGGGCTCGACTGGTCTGTCCCCCAAGGTGCGTTTGCACTGCTGGTAGGTGGTACTGGGTCGGGTAAGTCGACGCTGCTCTCGCTGCTCAAGCCCGAGATTTCGCCGACGGGCGAATGCGCTGGCGAGCTGCGCGTGCTGGGCGAGAGCGTTGCCGACATGGATGTTCGGGCGTCCGCGGAGCGCGTGGGCTATGTGTTTCAGGACCCCGAGAACCAGATCGTGTGCGAAACCGTGTGGCACGAGATGGCGTTTGGTCTGGAAAACTTAGGCATGTCGCGCGACGAGATGCGCCGTCGCGTGGCCGAGACCAGCTATTTCTTTGGGTTGGAGGATTGGCTCCACCGCGATACCGATACGCTTTCGGGTGGACGCAAACAGCTGCTGTCGCTGGCGGCTGTGCTGGCGTTGCGCCCACGCGTGCTGCTGCTCGACGAGCCCACGTCCCAACTGGATCCCGTTGCCGAGAAGAGTTTTCTGCATGCGCTGTTTCGCGTGAATCGCGAGTTGGGCTGCACGGTTGTCGTGGCGACGCACCAGCCGCGCCCAATGCTCGAATACGCGACGTGCGCGTACCGGATTGAGGGCGGACGCGTGTGCGAGGTGGCTGACATTGTCTCCCTGGGGTACCGTGAAGAGCTGTTTTCTGGCGAGGTGCCGGGGTGGGGTGCCTCGCGGCGTGCAAAAAACGGAGTTTTCAGCAGCGCCGGTGGATGTCGAATACTCCCAAAAATGCACGCTGGGTCGGCTACCACCCTGGCAGGGAGCTGGTTTCGCTACGATCGGGCGTCCGGCTGGGTGCTGCGTGGGCTCGATGCGTCGTTTTCGGCAGGCGCGGTGCATGCGGTTGTTGGCGGCAACGGTTGCGGCAAGTCGACAATGCTTTCGGTGCTGGCCAAGACGGTCAAGTTGCAGCGTGGTCGTATGGTGCGCGCGGCGGCCTCGGCTGCACTGCTGCCTCAGAATCCCAAGGCGTTGCTGGTTGCCGAGACGGTGCGCGATGAGCTGATGGAATGGGCTTCGACCTGCGGATATGACGAGGCTGTGGCGCGGGAGCGCGCGGCGAGCCTGGGACTGTCGGGCTTGGATGGACGCCACCCGTACGATCTTTCGGGCGGGCAGCGTCAACTGCTTGCATTGGCAAAACTGCTGCTAATCGGCCCCGAACTACTATTGCTCGATGAGCCCACCAAGGGTTTGGACCTGACCAGCCGCCGCATCATTGCCCGCGCTCTGCGTGACCATGCAGAGGCTGGCGGCACCGTCATCATGGCCACGCACGACCTGGATTTTGCCGAGCAGGTTGCCGATGACATTGCCATGATATTCGACGGTGAGATTGCCTGCATGGAGCCGCCGACCGACTTTTTTGCCGACAACGTGTTCTACAGGGCGTGATGGGATGACGGATTATCGCGTCTCGCGCCTACTAGCAAAACTGGAGATCCCACTGCTGCTGGCGGTGCCGGCGGTAATGGCCGCGGCGTTGCTGGCGGGCGTTGAGCAGGCGGCGCTTGCCATGCTTGTCGTGGTGGCGCTGGTGCTTGCGTTGTTCTTTGCGGGCTACGAGGCGTCGCGACCGGGCCTGCGCCAGATTATGCCAACGCTGGTTTTGGCGGCGTTGGCCGCGGCGGGGCGCATCTTGTTTGGCCCCATTCCCGACTTTAAACCTGTGAGTGCCATCGCCATTATCGCCGGGGCGACGCTCGGTCGTCGTAACGGCTTTATGGTCGGTGCGCTGGCGGCGCTGACCAGCAACTTCTTTTTTGGACAGGGCATGTGGACGCCATGGCAGATGTATGCCTGGGGCCTGGTTGGCTATGTTGGCGGCGCGCTGGCGCATGCGGGCGCGTTCGACCGTGCGGATGGAACCGTGCGCATGCCGGCGCTGATGGCGTACGGCTTTGCATCGGGCCTGCTCTACGGCGTGGTAATCAACGCCTACGACATCATCGGTTTTGTGCAGCCGCTCACGTGGGCGGGCGCCGTGGCGCGTCTTGCCACGGCAGTGCCGTTCGATATCACACACGGCCTCGCGACCTGCGTGTTCTTAGCCGCCCTGTACAGGCCCTGGTGTCGACGGATCAACCGCGTCGTCGTGAAGTACGGACTGTAGGGCTGGCTGCGTTCCCTTACGAACTTGCGGTGGAATAGTTCTCGTTTTTGGCTGTTTGGGGCCGAAGCAGGAACTATTCCACCGCAACTTATAGGGGGACGAGGTCAGATGATCCCTTTTCCTCCGTCCCCAGGGGGTCAGTTGGGGCTAGAACTCTAGGGTGAGGGTGACGGGACAGTGGTCGCTGCCGAAGAAGTCGCCACGGATACCGGTGTCGCGAACGTCGGCGGCGATTGAATCACTTACCAGGAAGTAATCGATGCGCCAGCCGGCGTTGTTCTTACGGGCATTAAAGCGGTAGCTCCACCAGCTGTAGACGCCCTCGACGTCGGGGTTTGCCGCGCGCCAGGTATCGGTGAAGCCGGCGTCGAGCAGCTCGGTAAACTTGCCGCGCTCCTCGTCCGAAAAGCCGGCGTTGCCGCGGTTGGACTTGGGGTTCTTAAGGTCGATCTCCTCGTGCGCCACGTTAAAGTCGCCGCAGGTTACGACGGGCTTGCCGGTCTCGCGCTCGAGCGCGTTCAAAAAGCCGCGGTAGGCATCGTCCCAGGCCATACGCACATCGATGCGCGCGAGCTCATTTTGGGCGTTGGGCGTGTAGACATCCACGAACCAAAACTTGTCGAACTCGAGCGCACAGACGCGGCCCTCGGTTGCGGCTTGGGCGACGAGCTCGGCCGCCTCGCCCTCGCCGGCGTAGGGCAGCAGTGCGTCGGCGCGTAGCACGCGCAGCGGTTCCTGGCGGCTAAAGACTGCGGTGCCCGAATAGCCTTTACGCTCGGCGTAGCTCCAGGTTTGGTGATAGCCGGGCAGGTCAATATCGACCTGGCCCTCCTGCAGCTTGGTCTCCTGCAGCGCCAAGATATCGACATCGAGTTCTTGCGCGATTTGGATAAAGCTCGGGTCCTTTTTGAGCACGGCGCGCAGGCCGTTGACGTTCCACGAGGCGAAAGTGTAAGTCTGAGGCATGGTGTCCTTTCGACGGGGTTGGCAGGCTTAAGATTAGCGCAACAGGGGCGGTGGTGGGCTCCGCGCGTGTCGATCCAAAGGCTGCGCGCCGGGCAAGCGCCCGCCGCCATCCGACCAACAAGGACGGAGGATTCATATGACGCAGGCAATAACGGATCCCAAGCAGGCCTCCGCCGCGCTGGAAGAGCTGTTCGGCACCCACAAGCGCGTGGTCTTCTTTGGCGGCGCGGGTGTTTCCACGGCGAGTGGCATCCCCGATTTCCGCAGCGTGGACGGCCTGTATCACCAGCAGTTTGCCTATCCGCCCGAGACCATGCTCTCGCATAGCTTTTATGAGGCGCATCCGGCCGAGTTCTTCGACTTCTACCGCACCAAGATGATCGCGCTTGGCGCCAAGCCCAACCGCTGCCACACCAAGCTGGCCGAGCTGGAGCGCGCCGGAAAGCTAAATGCCGTGGTGACGCAAAATATCGACGGTCTGCATCAGATGGCCGGCTCGCAGCGTGTGTTTGAGCTGCACGGATCGGTCCATCGAAACATTTGCCAGTCGTGCGGCGCGGTCTATAGCGCCGAGTGGATTTGCTCGCGCGAACACGAGGACGCCGCGGGTGTGCCCGTGTGTCCTGCGTGCGGCGGGCGCATTAAGCCCGATGTGGTGCTCTACGAGGAGCCGCTCGATGAGCGTGTGCTGACCGGCGCCGTCGCCGCCATTGCCGCGGCCGATGCCCTCATTGTGGGCGGGACCTCGCTCGTGGTGTATCCGGCGGCGGGCCTTACGCGCTACTTTACCGGCGATACGCTGGCCATTTGCAATCTTGCTCCCACCGATCAGGATGCAAATGCCGACCTGCTGATTTCTTGCGACATCGCGGCCGCGTTTGCGTTCTAGCCCGTGTGCGCGGATACAATAGAAAGACTGATTGCAAAGCAACCCCGCCGCCTGCGCCCGAGCGCGGCGGCGCGGGCATTTTAGGAGGATGTTCATGGCGAACGATAGCAAGACATGGCGGTGCGGAAAGTACGAGCTCAGCTTTGACCGCCCGCGCATCATGGGCGTCCTCAACGTGACGCCCGATTCGTTTAGCGATGGCGGGGAGCACTTCGACCCGGATGCCGCCATCGAGTACGGCCTGGCGATGCTCGATGCCGGCGCCGACATCATCGACGTGGGCGGCGAGTCTACGCGCCCCGGATTTACCCCGGTCAATCCCGACGAGGAGGCTCGCCGCGTGCTGCCCGTGGTGCGCGCGCTGGCCAAAGAGGGCGCTATCGTCTCGATCGACACGCGCCACGTGGCGGTCGCCAAGGCTGCCGTGCGCTGCGGTGCCTCAATCGTTAACGACGTGACGGGCTTCACCGACCCCAAGATGGTCGAGTTTGTCGCGACGAGTACCTGCGGCGTCATCGTGATGCACGCCGGCGAGGTCGCGGCGCCCACGCGCACGCATGCAACGGTGCAGCTCGATACCTCGGCAGCGGCGTTTGTTGCCGAAAAGGCGCGCGAGGCGGCCGCCGAGGCTGCACGCGAGGCCGAGAAGCCTGCCCGCCGCCGTGGCAAGCTGCTGGGCGAGCCCAAGACGGAGGCCAAGCTGCCGGGTGGCGTGGTGCAGCCCTCGCTGCCGTTTGGCGATCCGGAGCCTGCGCCGGAGCCCACGGACGAGCAGAAGCAGGAGGCATCGGCCGCCGAGCAGGTCGCCCCTGTCGCCGAGGCCGCTGCGAACCCTGAGCCCGTGCCGGAGCCCAATGACCACCTGGCCGCCATGATGCGCCGCAGCGCCCGCCGCGAGGAGGCCTACGTGCCCACCTCTCAGCTCCGCCGCTTTACCCTGCCCGATTCGGCGCCCATCATGCGCCGCGTCATGGGCTTTCTGTCCGACCAGGCCCGCACGCTCATCCATGCCGGCGTGTCGCGCGACCGCATCTGTATCGATCCCGGTCCGGGCTTTGGCAAGACGGCCAACGAGGATATCGTCATCCAGCGCGAGACCGCCAAGATGGCGTCGCTGGGCTATCCGCTCATGTGCGCCGTGTCGCGCAAGCGTTTTGTGGGCGCCGTCTCGGGCGTGACCGAGGCGGCCGCGCGCGATGCCGCCACGTTTGGCGTGTGCCTGGGCGCTATCCAGGCCGGTGCCAACGTCGTGCGCGTGCACGACGTTACCGGCTTTGCGCAGTTCCTGAACGGTTACTGGGCTGTCGCCAAGCCGCAACCGCGCCGTGCGTTTGTGGCCGTGGGCTCCAACCTGGGGCATCGTTGCGACAACATCCGCGCCGCACGCGACATGATCGCCGAGATTCCGCTCACCTGCGTGTCCAACTGCTCGCGCATCTACGAGAGCGAGCCGGCCTACGAGACGCGCCAAGATGCGTTTGCCAACGCCGTCATCGAGATCAAGACCGAGCTGGCGCCGCTGGTGCTGCTCGACGAGCTTATGAAGATCGAGGTCGAGCTGGGGCGTGACCGCTCCAAGAAGGCCAAGGTCAACGGCCCGCGCACCATCGACCTGGACCTGCTGTGGATGGACGGCGAGATCCACGGCGGTAAAAAACTGCGCCTGCCGCATCCGCTGATCGGCGAGCGCGACTTTGTGCTGGTGCCGCTCGAGGACCTGATGCACGACCCAGCGCGGTTCTTCCGCTACAACGGCGTAGAGGTCAAGGAGCCCGAGGACCGCGTGGGGCATATCGTGGGCGAATTGGGGCGTATGTAGATGATTGAGATGAATGCTGTAGCCGCCGGTACCGAACTTGACGCCGCGCGCGATGCGGGCCGCGAGGGCATGTCCGCGGGCTGGTGCGCTTGGAGCGCGGGCGAGACGTCGTTGACGTTTTCGCTGGTCGTGCGCCCGGACGTGAATATGCATGCCTTCCACGGCCTGCCGTTTGTGGCGGCGATGGGCATGATGGACGCGCTGGTGGGCACGGCGTCGACGCCGGGCCTGGACCTTGCCGGCAAGGTGGGCATTGAGTGGCCGAGCAATATCGTGTGCGGCGCGCCCGCGTTCGAGACGTCGTTCGCGCGCGTCGCCGTCAACGGCGGCGCCGGTGCTGCGGGCATGTTCGGTGCCGTGACGGTGGATATTGAACGTTCGGCGCTGAGCGAGCTCGGTGTGGATGCGGCCGACGAAGCGCTGGTCGAGGAGTTGGCTGCCGCCGTGCTGACCCGCGTGGACGCCTGGGCGGCTGTTGCCAACACGCCGCAGGGCGCCGCAGGTCCGCTGGCCCCCGTGCTGGGCGAGTACTTCGACATGGTGCCGCTGCTCGGTCGCCAAGTTGCGGCGGTGTCGCCCAGCGGTTTGCCGCTTGCGGTCGGTGTGTTTGCGGGCCTGGACATCTGGGGCCGTGCGACCATCAAGACCGATGCCGGCGAGCAGGAGTTTCCGCCCGAGGCCGTGCGCATTCGCGGGCTGTAGCGCGGGGCGTCAGCGCTCAAAGATAACGATGACAACGAAGCCCTCTTCGGCCTGCACCGGGGAGGGCTTCTGTGTGACCGTAGCGCGGCATCTCGGTCCTATTCCTCAAAACTGAAAAAATTTCGTTTTTGAGGAATAGGAAACATGCACGATATCGCTGTACTGGGCGTATTCGAGGAGTCTCTATTCCTCAAAATTGAAAATTTTTCGGTTTTGAGGAATGGGCTTGGCGAACGTTTGCGGGGGCTGTGACATCGGGCGTGCTCGACTTAAGCCCCGTCTTACCCCAGCTCCTGCATGCGGCGGTAGATTTCGCAGATACCCTTGATGGTGAGCTGTCCATCGACCACGTCGAAGGCATCGGTCGAATCGGCGACGATGCCGGCGAGACCGCCCGTGGCGATAACGGTGGCATCCTCGCGGCCCAGCTCGCGCTTCATGCGCGCGACCAGGCCCTCGGCCATGGCGGCAGCGCCCACCACGGCGCCGACCTTGATGCACTCCTCGGTGTCGCGGCCGATGGCGTGCTCGGGCGCCTCGAGCGGCACGCTGGCGAGCTTGGCGGCTCGGGCGGCAAGCGCGTCCATGGAGATGCGGATGCCCGGCGCGATCGCTCCGCCAATGTAATAACCGTCCTCATCGATGACGTCGATATTGGTCGCGGTGCCAAAGTCCACCACGATTGCCGGCGCGCCGTAGAAAGTCTCGGCCGCAACGGCGTTGGCGACGCGATCGGCACCTACGGCCTGGGGGCGCGCCGCGCGCAGCTTGGTTACGGCGGCCGTCTGCGGCCCGATGACGATGGCGTCCGCGGCAATGCGGTCGGCCACGGCGTGCCACTCGCGCGAGAGCTGCGGCACCACGCCGGCAAAGGCGATCGCGTCGACCGCGTCGAGCGAAAGGCCGTACATCTTAAAGAAACCCATCAGGCGCACATGGATCTCGTCGGCGGTATAGGAGCGGTCGGTGGGCATGCGCCACGACTGCACCAGCTCGTCTCCGTCAAACAGGCCCATGGCCGTCTGCGTGTTTCCCATATCGATAGCGAGCAGCATGTCTACTCCCAGTGTTGGCATAAAAGGACGCGCACTATTGTATACGCGCCGTCGACGGCGCTCGGCTGCGATTCGGTTACAGTGATATGGGCTGAGGGGTTTAAATATGAAGGAATTATGCTCTACGAGATTTTCCTTGCCGTTTACCGAACTCCCACGTAATATTCTTCCTTGCGCACATGAGGCGCCCAGACATTGCGGGGTGGAGCAGTCTGGTAGCTCGCCGGGCTCATAACCCGGAGGTCGTAGGTTCAAATCCTGCCCCCGCGACCAAGAACTTGCAGCTCGTCGGCCTAGCCGGCGAGTTTTTTGTTATCCCGGGATCGTTTCTTCGGTTCAATTCTCAGCCTCTCAATCAAAGATCTCGATCTGTAACACCAAGACCCGATTTGGGCGGCTAGGTGTTACAGATCGAGATATACCGGCGGTTTGGGCCGCGTTTGTCTAAATCTGTAACACGAGGAGTGATTTTTGTCGTCTAATTGTTACAGATCAAGATTATTCGGAAGCCCGGTTTGGTTTGTCTTGATCTGTAACACCTGGGGTCGTTTTTGGCCGATGGATGTTACAGATCGAGACATTTTGTTGGGACGGTTCCCGTTGTCCCGATCTGTAACAGGTAGGGGCCAAAAGTGGGCCTAGATGTTACAGATTGAGATGTTTGGTCGGACCGAATTTGTTCGTCTCGATTTGCAACATCTAGGGTCGTTTTTGGTCTGTAAGTGTTACAGATCGAGATTTTCCGACGGACCGCTCCCGTTTGTCTTGATCTGTAACAGTAAGACCCGGTTTTTGCCGAGTAACTGTTACAGATTGAGACGAACCGACGGGCCGTCCCGCTCCATCCACCTGCCGTCACCTGATATTCGCCGATTTTCGTTGTGCCGCCGTGCTCTCATGCCATATCCTCTAGACAACTACGCGGCACCATCGCCGCCGCGTCTACAAGAGAGGAATGTCCATGACCGCACCTGCATCCAAGCTGCTCCAGCCCATTACGGTTGGCCCCCTTGAGCTCAAGAACCGCATTATGTTTCCGCCGCTGACCACCGGCTACGAGGAGCGTGACGGCTCCATTGGCGAGCGCAGCCTGGCTTTTTACGAGCGCCTGGCCCGTGGCGGCGTGAGCTACATCGTCATCGGCGACGTCGCTCCCGTCATGACCGCGAGCCCCACGCCCAAGCTGGCGACCGACGCCCAGATCCCCACGTTTAAGGCACTGGCCGACGCCGTCCACAAGCACGGCGCCAAGATTGCGCTGCAGCTGTTCCACCCCGAGTACGACGTGCCCGGTGTCGGCCGCATGGTCATGGGTTCCATGGCTGCCGCCAAGGCCGCGCAGGAGGCCAAGGCTGCCGGCGACGAGGAGACCTTTGCCGCCAAGATGGCCGAGTCCAACGAGATCCGCAAACAGGCCTATGCCAAGCTGCACCACGACATGCAGCACTTCGTGAACGAGGCGAGCGTAGAGCAGCTCACCCAGATCAAGGAGGCTATCGCTGCCTCGGCCGCTCGCGCGCAGCAGGCCGGAATCGACGCCATCGAGGTCCACGGCGACCGCCTGGTGGGTTCGCTGTGCTCGGCCATCCTCAACAAGCGCACCGACGAGTACGGTGGCTCGTTCGAGAACCGCGTTCGCTATGCGCTCGAGGTCGTCGCTGCCATTAAGGAAGCCGCGCCGCAGCTGATGGTGGAGTACAAGCTCCCCGTGATCATGGAGAACCCCGACGGCACGCCGCGCGGTAAGGGCGGCCTGCAGCCCGACGAGGCCTGCGAGTTTGCCAAGCTGCTCGAGAGCGCGGGCATCGACATGATCCAGGTTGCACAGGCAAATCACACCGGCAACATGGGCGACACCATTCCGCCCATGGGCGCCATGCCCTACAACTGGACGCTGCCCGTGGCCGAGCGCGTCAAGGCCCTGGTCTCCGTGCCGGTGGCAACCGTCGGCCGCGTGGTCTCGGTCGAGGCCGGCGAGAAGATCCTGGAGGATGGCTCTGCCGACATCGTCGCCTATGGCCGCTCGCTCATGTGCGACCCCGACATTGCGCTGAAGGCCGCCACGGGCGAGCCCATTCGCGAGTGCCTCAACTGCAATAAGGGCTGTGTCGACGCGATTCAAAACCGCAAGTACATCTCGTGCGTGCTTAATGCCGAGAACGGCGACGAGGCGACCATCGCCATTAAGCCGGGCGAGGGCGACAAGAAGATCGCCGTGGTGGGCGGCGGTATTGCCGGCCTGGAGGCCGCGCGCGTGGCGGCCAAGCGCGGTTACGACGTGACCGTCTACGAGGCGAGCGATCATCTGGGCGGCCAGATTGTGCTGGCGGCCGCGCCTCCGCGCAAGGACGAGATCATGCGCTCGGTCGAGTACTACGAGAAGATTCTGCCCGGCCTGGGTGTGAAGGTCGAGCTCAACCATGCCGCTACCGCTGAGGACCTCAACGCCGCCGATGCCGCGATTGTGGCCGTGGGCGCGCACGACGTGGTCATCCCCGTTCCGGGTGCCGATTCGGACAAGGTCGTCTCGAGCTGGGACGTGCTGGCCGGCAAGGTGGAGCTTACGGGCCGCGTCGCCGTCATTGGCGGCGGCCTGGTGGGCACCGAGACTGCCGAGTACCTGCTGCAGCACGGCTGCGAGGTGGCGATCGTGGAGATGCTCGACAAGATTGCCGCGGGCGAGTCCGAGACCATTCTGCCGCTGATCATGAGCGACTTTGCCGAGCACAACGTGGAGCAGCACGTGAAGACCCGCCTGACCGCCATTACCGACGAGGGCGTGGAGGCCAGGCGCACCACCGAGGACGGCGCCGGGGAGCCGGTGAAGATCGCCTGCGATTACGTGGTGATGGCCGTGGGTTCCAAGGCCAACGCGTTTGACCTGGACGGCGTGACGGTGCCCGTGACCTGCGTGGGCGACTGCTCGGGCGAGCGCACCGCCGACATTGCCAGCGCCATCCGCACGGCATATCACGCGGCCAACGAGCTGTAGTCGAGAAAGCTATCGCGTATTGAGTGGGCGGGGAGTGCCGTATCGGTGTTCCCTGCCTTTTTGTCGATAAGAGGTACCCCTGACCAGTGGATTCAGAAAATCCGAATCTTATGCATCCGAAAATCCGAATCCTTAGAACAGGAAAATCCGAATTATATGAACACGAAAATCCGAATCGCAACCACCCGAAAATCCGAATTTGCTACAGTGGAATAGAAGAATCAGAAAGCAGGAACTGGAAATCTGCGGGGGTGGCTCATGGCAGGCGAGAGGCTACATCGGGACGGATACATCCCACGTATCGTGGATGCGCAAATCGAGCGCTACCTTCGTGTCTTTGGCGCGGTCGAGATTGCGGGCACCAAGTGGTGCGGCAAGACGTGGGCCGCGCTCGAGCACGGGGCGTCCGCCTCGTATGTCGACGAGAATCTCGACCTCGCGCGTGCCGACCCGGCGATGATGTTGCTGGGAGACCGTCCGCATATTATCGATGAGTGGCAGCGCGTTCCCCAGATTTGGGACTACGTTAGACACGAGGTCGACCGCACCCGGGGTACGCGCGGCGCCTATATCCTCACGGGTTCCGCCACGCCTGCGTTTGGCTCAAAGGCGGAGGCGCCCGCGCATAGTGGAGCCGGCCGCATCGGCCGCGTCCGCATGCACCCCATGACGCTTGCCGAGACAGGTGAGTCCAACGGCAAGGTGAGCCTGGCGGGCTTGTTTGAGCATCGTTTTGAGCCCTGCCGGTGCAATGGCGATACGCCGGGGCTTGTCGAAGCCGCTTGCCGCGGCGGCTGGCCCGAGGCGATCGATATGGTTCCGGCTGACGCCCAGCTCATCGCCCGCGAATATCTCAACACCACGTTTTCGAGCAGCTTCCCGGCGGTCGGTCTCGACCCCGATATTGCTCGTCGAGTCTCCGCATCGATCGCGCGCAATCTGGGACAGGCAACCACGTATAAAACGATTCTTATGGATATGTTCGGTGCCGAGGAGGAACCCGCAGCGTTTGCCGATGAGACCAAGGTGCGCAGGTACCTGGATGCCCTCAAAGGCATGTTTATTCTCGAGGAGGTTCCCGGTTGGGTTCCCGCCGCGCGCGACAAACGGCGCTTTACCGTCAAGCCCAAGCGCTATCTGGCAGATCCGAGCCTTGCTTGCGCCTTGCTAGGTATGTCCTCGCAGGCGCTGCTTGCCGACTGGCAGACATTTGGTCTGGTGTTTGAGAATTTGGTCATACGCGACCTTTCGGTCTACGCACGTTCGCTCGACCTGCTGGATAGCACGCCCGTGCGCTATTATCGCGACGATTCGGGCCTTGAGTGCGATGCTATCGTGCAGCTAGCCGACGGACGGTGGGCCGCCTTTGAGATTAAGGTGAGTGAAGATAAAGCGAGCGCCGGCGTCGAGAGCCTCAAGCGCGTTCGCAAGAAGGTCTGTGGAAATCCTCGTTCACGCACACGCGAACCGGAGTTTATGGCCGTGATTGTGGGGGTGGGTGAGTACGCCCGCGAGGTCGAGGACGGTATCTACGTGATACCCGTGCGCGCGTTGGGGTGTTAAGGGGCGGCACGCCGTGTGTCCGCTGCCCGGTGCCACGGATTGGTGCAAGGGGGTCAGGTTTTTTGCACCATGTTGGTGCGAAGTGACCTGACCCCTTGCACCAAGGGTTTGACTTTTAAGACATCATTAAGGCTTGCGTTGTGGGGCAAACCGCAGGTCAATGCTATTCTTTTACCTTATCGTATGGTGTTGTATTCTGCCTGAATTCTCTACCTGCGAACAACGGATAAACGCGACCGAGCGGAAAAGGATGGCAAGCCCGCAAGCAGGGCAAACGTAAGCGATGAGTGGCATGGACCGACATAGCGAGCTCCAGCAGCACAAGACAGCGGCCGAGTACCGTCAAGCTGCCGACGAGCACGTGCGGACTCTCAAGGATTTCTGGAAGGATTTTCTGGTGAGCGGTCTGTTTGTGCTGGCCGCCATCGTTGCCATCTTTGCATGCCTGGCCTGGTTTGCCGCGAATAACCGAGTGAGCGCCACGGGGAGTACGATCGGGGCGAAGGCGGATCGGTACACGCTGACCGCCGCGGGCGAGGGTGAGTCCGGCGCGCACGTGGGCTATTACGAGCGCTCCGAGCGCACGCCCGAGGAAAAGGATGCCATCGATGGCTTGGATACGACCGACGCCATGACGGTAACGCTCGGCTCCAACCTGAACAACGAGACCGCGGGCTCTCTGTATCCGGGTGCTCGCGGCAAGATTACATTTACGGTGAAGCCGCTGGTGAGTGACCTGGACGGGGTCACGATCAATCTGTCGCGCTTGCTTAAGGTCACGAACATTGTTGGCGCTGTTGGGGACGGGGGAACGCTGGCGCCCGAGGCCGAGGTGCTTCTTGGCTTGGTTAAGGGCCATGTACTGTTCTTTACGAGCTGCGAGAACGGCTATTACTCGGGCCGCGTGGTTGATAGCAAGATCAGGATTGACAAGAGCGAATTTTGCGAAAACGGCGATGAGGCCAAGCCAACGAACAAGCCCGTCACCATCAATCTGTACTGGGTATGGCCGGAGTACTTTCAGAACTTCGTCCTTACCGGCAACACGAATTACTACAAGAATCTGTTTGCGGCGGCGGGCGACGCAAAGTCTGACTACGGCGCTCTGCAGGCGGACATGAACGAGCATAAAGCGAACTACTTCTATGGTGCGGCAAACGGCACAAGTGCTGCCAACGCTCCTGCGGTTTCGGCCGGCATGTCCTTCAGCGACACCGCCATCTGCTCGGCGCTGTACAACAATGCCGACGAGCAGATCGGCAATAAGGTCGAATACATCCAACTTAGAATTAGCGCTCAGGAGGGCGTGAGCTCATGAGCACCATGCAAACGCGCCTCGGCGATGCCCGCAATTGGATAGAAAACCACCGCGCACAGGCTCTTGCGGTCCTGATACTGCTGGCGGCAATCGTTCTTATCATCGGCTTGTCGCTCTCGTGGTTTGTGGGCAGCAAAAGTCTGTCCACGGTGGGCAAGATCCAAACGCCCGCGCAGCTCAAGATCATGGGTCCCAACCAGACAAGCATTGAGCCCATCGAGATTTCGTATGACGAGTCGCGCGGCGATGAGAAGAAAGACGACGGCACCGTGACCGTTCGTCGCGCGTTTTGTGTGCAGAGCGACAATGGCGATCCCGCTGCCGGCGGTCAAGCGTTTGAGCTGCAGATTGCCAACACAACGAATATCACGGGGCTGACAATCAACGTGTATCACGTGACGGTCAATAATCCGAACGATAAAAACGGCACCGTGGTCGGCCTCGACGGGCTCAACCGCACCTACTCATGGAGCAAGAAGAGCAGCACCCCGATTGAGTTTGCTTTTATCAACTCCGCGGACGGGACAAGTGCGTTGGCTAAAGAGCTTGAGGCAAACGACCCGACGTACGGCTCGTACGTGAATGTCCAGAAAAACGCCCGTCCGCTGTATCGGTACCACAAGTTCGCAGGGAGTGGGCTCGATGGCTGGAATGGCAAAACAGCCAACGCCGCCACGAACTTCATCATCGAATGTACGTGGAATCCGGGCGTTGTGACCGTAAGCGGAAAGACGGTCTCCAACGTCAAAGAGACCGACATGGTTTATCTAATCGCTCGCGTCACGAGCGGCAACTAATAAGTAGGAGGGGAGGGGCGCCAGATGCGAAAAGACAAGAACGAGCAAAATGAAATCGCGAGGCCTGTTGGTAAGCACTTTGCGCAGGTAGATAATTCTAAGACAGAGCCTTGCTGCACGGAGTCGGCGACCCCTACTTCTAAAGTGCGCAAGCGCCTATGGACGGTTGCGGTGCTGCTATGCGCCGTCGCGATTGTGGCGGGTACCTACCTTACCTACACGGCCTTTTTGGCGGGTGACTTTCTTAAGTCGGTCGCTGTCTCGGGCACGTCGCAGGCGCTGTTTGCTTCGGACATGCTCACGGGTTACACGAATGAGACGCTGAATGACGAGGGTATTGCCGTCCGAAGTGTCATCGCCGACACGAGTGGGGAAAACTGCTTCTTTACCTTTCGCATTTACAACCATCTGCTGGGCGACAAGAACAAGGTCAACGACAAGGACGTTAACGCGACGCTGAGCGTGGAGGCGACGGGAACGACGGGCACTTGGAGTGTTAACGGTAAGCCCACGCTGACGGCGGGCGGCACGGTCGACCTTTCCTTCCCTGCCAACAAGGCAACTATGTATACCTATAAGGTTACGTTTTCCAAGGCGGACCTCAACAAAGCATCCTTCACCGTTAAAGCCAAGGTCGGCTCCAATAGCCCCGGCACCAACCTTAAATGGCTCGCCGCCAAGATTGCGCCTTCCGAACGTGCAGAGGTGACGGCTTCGGGCGTTTCGGGCGAGTGGGTCGACAAGAACAAGGATGATACGAATGTCGGCGACTTCGACGCCTACAACTATCGTGTGACCGTTACGGGCGCTACGACTAAGGTAAAGCTCACGTGGGGAAGCGGGGTCGAGCTCGATCCGTTCTTTGAGGCGAACCACAAGAACGGTAATGGGCAAGCAGCCGTCAGCGGCAACTCGATCACATACGATGCATCTCCTGGCTCGGAAATCATCACCTTTTACCGGAAGGGTGATTCGAAGCCGACCAGCTGGGAAGCCATTGGCGTTACGTGTTCGGCCGCACAGAACTAGCCGAAGCAATCCGCAAGCATAGATTTTGAGACCCCGCGCGGGGCATGAGATAGAACGAGGTAGGACCAGATGAGAACGGCAAAGCGCATAACAACCGCATGCCTGACTGCGATCATGATTTTCCAGGCGCTCGCGCCCTCCACAGAGGTGTTCGCGCAAGAGCTCGACGCCGTTATGGAGGCATCCGTCTCCGCCGCGCGCGCCGCGGGCAACACGGCGCGCTCCGTACAGGATGGCGTGGCCACCGCACTGCAAGATGCTGACCAGGCTGCATCTGATGACGCCGCAACGACTCCGGGCGCCGACGCTGGCGCTACCGAGGGCGGCGACGGTTCTACCAACGCTGGCGAATCGCAGGACTCCACGACCGATGGAACCACTAACGGCGATACCCCAACGGAGGGCGACGCGTCCCAAGATGATGCGGCTACCGATGAGGGCGCTGCTGACGAAGAACAAGCGGATGACGCGGACGCGGATGCTGCTGATCAGGCAGGCGCCAACTACCCCATCGCTACTGTCGAGGCTCTCAGGCACGCGTTGGGTGACGGCAATGTCATCACTGACGACTTGGGCGCCGTCACGGCCATTACCTTTGAGTCCAACGCCGACCTTATCGCCATCTCCAACACCGATCCCGCCATCTACCAGAACGCGAACATCTCCAAAGGTGGCTCGACCGGCATCGACTTCGACGTGTGCGGCGCGGAGATCGTGGACGGCCTGGGTAGCCTCACGTTCCAGGGCTTCGGCAGCGATGCCTACCCTTTCAAAGGTACGCTCGACCTGGGCGGCAGGTCCCTTACCGCCAACAAGACGCTCTTCAACAACATCGAGCTCAGCGACGCCAACAGCACCGTAAAGCTCACCTGGAAGGGTACCGATGCCCAGCCCATCGTGGCCGCAAAGGTCACGGGCGCGGACAAGACGCTTGCTGCCACCGTTACCGTGGGCACGCCCAAGAGCGATGCCGAAAAGGACATCTGCAAGCTAACCTCGCCGCTTGTGGGCGAGGTCACGGGCGCGCTCACGCTTAACGCCACCTATACGACAAGCGCGAACAGCCCCCTGGCAGTCGATATGCAATCGAGCGCAGGCAACATGGGCTTGCTTGCGAACACCCTTGCCGAAGGAGCATCGCTTACGCTTGCGGGCCTCGCCCTGCCGGACAAACTCGACGGTACCCCCACTATCAACGCGACAGCCGCTGATGCCAACGCGGGGGGTCTTATCGGCGAGGCGCGGGAGGGTGCCACCGTCGCCCTACCAACTGGCATCGATGTCTCGGCGCTGAGCGTCGCAGGTAAAAACGCGGCGGGCGGTCTTATCGGTAAGGCCACCAACCTCACGCTCAACATCGCTGATGGCGTAACGGTTAAGCCGGCGTGCAACGTCGGCGATAAAGACAGCGCTTGCTCCGGTGGCGTCATCGGCGACGTGAGCTTTGCGCAAGGATTTATCGTTAAGCCCAATATGTTCGACCTGGGCAAGCTTGTGACGCTTGGTGCATCGCAACGCGCCGGCGCCCTTTTTGGTGTGGCCGATATTTCTAATGGCGACATCGTGGTGCAAGGCGGAACGTATAAGAGCAAGTTCACCTTACCGGAAGAAGTTAGCTTCAACGGCAGCTACGGCGGCCTTGTCGGCAAGGTGTTTGCGACGGCAAAAGGCGTCGATGAGTCGCTGCGCGCCTTTGTGGTCCAAAAGGATGCGGATAAGAAAACGTGCTCAATTGAGTTTGAACTTGCGGGCAAGCTGTCCGATACGGGCGGTGTTGTTGGCTATGTTGGCGATAGCGCGGACTCCAATTCGCAGCCTGTCGCCGTTGTGCTCGACGGCGTGACGGTTGCGTGCAAGGGAGATGCTTCGGCGCGAACGGACGCCGGAAAGTTCGGTGGTGCCGTGGGCGTTGTCGACGCGCGCAATGTCCTTGACGTGCGAGATTTCAAACTTACAAGCGACAATCCTATCGGTAAGGCGCAAAGCAACCGTGCCGCGGGAATTGCAGGCTCCGCGTGGAATGCTGTAATCAAATTCAGCGGCATCACGGATCTGTCGGGCGCAAGTTTTGCCGAAAACAGCACGACGGGCCAGCTCGTACACGAGAACCACAACGCGCTGATTTTTGCTGTCGGCGATGGCTCTGACGCTGACAAGGGTGCAGCGGGCTGGACCTTCAAACGTAGCAATACTGCCTCGAAGACGGACGACATCGCGACCTACGGCGAAGTTATTCGTCTGGGCGGCGACTTCATTAAGCTTGATGTGGACACTCATAAGTTGACCTTGCCGGATTCGCTGACGGCAGCTAACGGTGCCTGCACCCTAACCTCTGTTGAGGATTTCGCCAAACTTGCAATCACCTGGCAAACCAACGGCTACTACTCCATGGTCGAGGGCGTTTCCGAAAACAACCCGAACATCTTGCAGTCCTCGACCATTACGGTGAACGGCACTATTGATCTCAAGGGCACGGGCCTGACGGGTTTCACGCAGGATCGTGCAGACGGCTCGCAAGTTTTCTCGGGAACGTTGAACGGCGGCGGCACAAATGGCAACGGCACAATCAACCTTGCCGTCGGCGAGCCGTACGGCAAGCGTGGTGAAGCTGTGCTCGACGGCAATGACACGAGCAACGGCAACGGCAAAATCTACCGCCACGGCCGCTTGGGCTTGTTCGCGGCCGTCAACGGCGCAACCATCTCCAACGTCACAATCGCTGGTTCCATGAAGTTCGATAACGGTTCGGCTATCGATGCCGGGTCGCTTGCAGGTACCATCGTCGGCAACCTGCCATTGTCTGGCGTAACGTGCAAAACGAATATCGCGTGTGATGATACGTTCGGCAACGAAGTGAACATTGGTGGTATTGCGGGCAGCGTGTCGGCGGCTTCTACGGTTGCGTTTAAGGATAACAGCAGGGCTCAAGCGACCATCGCTGCAACTAAAACGCTTAACGGCAATAGTCGCATTGGCGGCGCCATTGGTTATGTGGGCGATTATGGCTCGTCATTCAATGTTGCGGGCCTCGAAGTCGCCGGATCAATCGAAACCGGCAATTGCACCAGCGGCAAGATTGCCCAGGTCGGCGGTCTTATCGGCTGCATTGTGCAGGGATCGAACGAGAAGAAAGTTACCATTACCGGTCTTAGCTTTAGTGAATTCGCTATGACCGTGGGCAAGAACGGCGACAAGCTCAACGGCGCCGGTGGTCTTCTGGGCTACAGCTGGGGCAACGCCATCGTCACCATTGGCGATACTGCTGCGAATACCAGCGACAGCACCTACGCCCTAAAAACTTCCAACAACACGACCGTGACCGCAAATAGCTCTACCGAGGTCGGCGGTCTCGTATACGCCGCTAGTGGCCACTGGATCATCAATAAGTATGCTATCAATTTGGCCAACGCTTCCTTCACCGCTAATAGTGCAACCACGCTTGGCGTTCTTATTGGTCGCGGCAGTACATCCGATTCAAATAGCTTTGGTGCCGAGACTTCCTACAGCGGTCTATATCTGGAGGACAGGGCTTGGTGGGACACCGCTTATGTTGTGGATGACGTGTCTATAACCGCCCCAAAGGTAAAGACATACGACGAATGGCTTGCAAATGGCGTGAAGCCCGAAAGTAATCTGATCGATAACGGCTGCAATGCGGTTGTCTCGCTTCATACCGAGGACCAAAAGCTGGACATGAGCGGAGATCCCGCTAGAGATAATAGTTATCGAAATCGCATCGCCCCCGCTAATCCTTCTGATAGCTTTCCGCAAACAAATGGTTCTGTTCGCTACTACTACAATCTCGACAAAGCATATGCGGAGGTAGGCAACAAACCGGAAAACGCTAGCAAAGACAATTGGATGAACTCCGCAGAGTACTTATTACTTTGGTGTGCGTACCTGTATGCTCCTAGCGCGATTCAGGACTATATCATTCCGGGAGATCAGGCTATTTTCCAAGGAAACAATATTGGCACGAGCAACAGCGCGGGCGTGGAAATCAATTTAGATGGATACAGTTTCTATCCTACTGATCCCGCGAAGGGCTCAACGGTTACTGTGAATAATGCAACGATTACGTTCCATTATTCCGACATTAAAGCTGAGCAAGAAGGCAACAAAAAGAATAGCGAAGCCACGCAGCACGAAAATATGCACTGCGCTCTCATCGGAACCCATACGGGCAGCCTCAAGGTTAAAAATGCCACGCTTGCAGGCACCGTGGGCTCTATTGTGAACGATGCGGGAAGTTCGTCCGGTGCACTTGTGTGCTGCTGTATCTATGGGCCCATCAATGAGACTAATGTGGCGCAGCTCGAGATAGATGGTCTGACACTCGACGGCTTGACGGTCGACGGTGTGAATGACAATACCAGTTACGCTCCTCTGCTTATCAACGAGATGCAGACATGCGTGAACCTGAGCGCTAAGAATATTTCAACCCGTAGCTACGCGAATGGGGCCACGGCGGCAACCTCGCTCTTCGGCAGACTCGGCGTGGGAAAAAATTCCGATCAGGTGACGGCGAAGTTTGAGCAAATCAGCTTGCCCAGCCAAAAGAACAAAACGATCTTCACCCATGCGAGCCTGCTGGAGAGTTTTGGCTACGGAAGCACGAGCACGGGCTCTGCGGACTATACCTTTACTAAGGCCGATGCCGATGCGGGCAAGGTGACATATGGAAGCGAAATCGATGCCAAGGGGGAGTACTCCGGCAAGCAACTTTGGTATTACGATAAGGCGACGTATGGCACCAACGAAGGGTTTGTAAAGGTAAAGGGCGAGTCGACGGATGCCGAAAGGCCTTGGTTTAGCGACTATCTTCCTTATGTAGCCAAGGGAAAAGCCACCGAAAGCGGCGTTCAGTACCACGAAATCAAAGTCAACCAGCGTATTCCTAACTTTGTGACAGGCTGCGGTACCTATGGCGACCCGTACGCAATCACTTCGGCATTGGAGTTTAATACCGCTGCGAACTACATTAATAATGGTACCGCTCTCGACGGCTGGGAGGTGACCATCGCAAAGGACCAATCGACGCTTTGCCAACGTCGAAATGACGGCAACCGTGGCAATGAAGTTACCTATGTCTATAAGCAGACGAACGACGCCACGAAGAGGTGGGAGAAGAAGATTGGCGACAAGACCGATCCCAATGAAGTGCTTTCCGACGACACAATGCGTCGGTATCTGCAAAGCGCGTATTACAGCATTGAGCCAATCAATGACAACAAGATCACTCTAGACGCGGCGTCGTTTGGCGGGTTTGGCAACAAGGCCAATCCGTTCCGCGGTGTTATCGTTGGCAAGCCGGGTGCCTCGACTGCAACAATTGAGATTGAAAACAACAACGGCGAGCTTCGCGGCCTGGTTCCCTATAGCTATGGCAGCGTAGTGCGCAACCTCAACATCAACTATGTGAACGCATCGGCGACGATTACTTATTCTGCCAAGGATACCGACGGTGTCCCAACGTCGTTCTTTGGTGGCGTTATCGGCTGCATCCTTGGCGGCGATAACATTATTGATGGTGTGGTCGTGAATGGGACGACGGCCGATAGCCCTACAACTGGCTTTACGGTTGCTGGTGGCGGAACTAAGCCTCATCTTGTTCCGATCGGCGGGTACGTCGGTGCCATTGCGGGCGGCGGTGTGATCTTCCGCCATATGTCGGAGACATCTTGGCGCGCTGGAACCAAGGAAAAGTTCAAAAGCCGTGGCGAAGGTGGCGGCAACTTCCAGCTGTACGACAATCCTTATGTTGGTCGTGTGATTGATGGCTATGCCTTTAGCGAAGGCTGCTCCGTTGAGAACGGAGACGCTAACTACAAGATCAACGAGCTTGATGTGAATGACACCGGCTGCATAACCACAACCGATACGTATATGAAATTCAGCTGGGGTGCCGGCCAGCAAAACAACAAGGCTCCTAAAACTACAGTTAAAGATCGACAGGGTCTGCTTGTGCTGTCTGCAATTATCAACAGTGGCGCGGGTGCCGGAGCTGCTCATACCGACGTGACTGATGGCAGAGGCACGTATCGTGGATCGCATGCGTATGAGGGCAGTAGCGTCCACGGCCCCATCTCCTCGACGGGATACAAGTTCGGAAATGAGCGGTATGGCAAGGTTCGCAATGCGAATTACGCTGCGGTCGGAAAACCCGACGATGCCGCCGCAGCGAGCGATTTCGCGACTTCGGTCAACGATGATCTCAAGGCGCCGGGCAACCAGGGGTACCAAGGTCCGCTGGACGGCAAAGACGGACAAGATATTAACTCGCCTTACTTGGTTAAGAAATATGCAACCGATTGGCGCACTGGCTATGTGTGTGCGATGGGCGTTTGCGGCATGGATCTGCAGTTTGAGCAAGGCGCGCCCTATGATATGAGGGATTACGGCTCGGGGTTCTTGGGTCTTTCGGGCCGCTATTACTCAAACGCATGCGCGACCGACAAGAAGGTCAACGACAAAGATTTCATCACCCCGGGTATCGCCACCATCAACGGCAACGGCGCGACGATTAAGGTGAAGAACAATACGCGCGAGTATGTCGATGATGACTACAACATTGCAGGCGTAGGCGGCTTGTTCAGCACCATCAAGTTCTACTCGAATCAATTCAATAAAGGAAGCATTGAAGAGAACGGCAATGCAAACGTATGCAATCTCAACTTCGAGAGCTGCAACATTTCGCTTGCCTATGTAACTTCCAATGGGGCAGAGCAATCCACGTCGACGAGCAATACAAACAGCGGCTCGGTGGGAGTCGGCTGCCTTGCGGGCTCAACTGCGAACCAAGGAGTTTATGGCGAGGTCGCCTATGGCGTGTTCAAAAACGTGGACATTTCTAGCAGTACCGTAGCCGGAGGCTGCACGGCCGGTGGCCTCATCGGAAGCGCTGGCGTTATGAGCCGCAGCGCCGATGGCGCCAACGGTTCGATTGTGACTTACGGGGGAGGAGTGTCCTCTCCGGTGCAGCTCTATGACTGCTCGTACACTGGTCTTAACGTCACGGGAAAGAAGAACGTTGGCGGCTACGTGGGTACGGTTGCCTCGGCGTGCGGCGTGTGGACAACCGTGGCCGAAGGAGTGGGCGAAAAGACTGTTGGCGCGAACTCGACCATAACTGCTACGGGACTAGCCTCAGAATGCCGTGCGGGCGGTGTGTTCGGTTATACCTCCAGCAACGTATCGGTGAACACCAATATTGGCACCACGGTAGCCGCCGCATCGAGCACGGCGGTCATCTCCAAGGTCGATGTGCTCATCACCGGAGAGACTGCGGGGCAGACGGAAGAACAATTGAAAAATATGGGTGCCGGCGGCGTGGTCGGAAACGCCTATAGCGGTGTTATCTCCATGAGCAACGTGCGCATTGAAGCCGGAGGCGGCACCGAGAACGCCACTATTGGCGATAAGACCGGAAAGAATTCGAAGATTCGCAATGCGGGCGGCCTGATCGGGAAGGTTACGAGCGGTGGTAGCGGCTCCAACGCGTACTGGTTCAAGGACTGCGGCGTCAAGAATATCAACATCGCTGGCACCTACCAATGTTCAGGCGGGCTTATCGGCTACTACTTCAGCAACTTGGGCATAGCCTGCAACAACGTCGCAATTGAGAACGCTGCGATCAATGGCAGCTGGAGCGGCGGTCTACTTGGCGCGATTAACAGCGGTTCCGACGTCATCGATGTCACCAACACAAAGGTTTCCAACACCACGTTTAGCGGAATCTCCAACGGTGGAATTGCGGGCGATGGACGCGGCCAGTTCCATCTGGTAAACGTGCTCATGGACGGCAACACCTACAAATCCGGCGTTAAGCAGGGCGTGCTCTTGGGCGAGGTTGACACAAGAGATAATCAGTACGGCCTCTTTGCAGCGGGCGTGGACGTAAAGCCTGGCAACAGCAAGACCACGAGCGACCTGCCACCGATGGTTTATACGACCAATACGGCCGCCGTTAACAAGAAAACCTACATCGCGTTCGGAGACTACAACGACAGGCTCGACGTACCCGGCAAGGACACCACGCTCTACGGTGCGGACGATACCGCTACTACGGCTGCAAGCCCATACGTGACCACGAGCCCCGTGAGCACGCTGGCGGTGCGTGCCTCCAACGACGACACCACTGATCGCTATCTGTTTGGCGACGGTGTCGCCATTGACACCGCGACGACCATCCAGAGCGAGGCAGGCACCAGTGTTGCCGGCCGCTACACCTATACCAATATCGGCGGCATTAATGATGCCGGCGCGTACCAAAACACGAGCACCTATAGCGCGGACAGCCCAAGGCCCACTTTCAACACCAACAACGTTACTTCGGGCAAGAAGGTTGCAAACGACTTCCCGGTACTCATGATTCCCGGCAACGACACGACGACGGTCGAGAAGTATCTGAACATCGTGACTAACGGCGGCTTTTCTGATGCCCGCCGCCTCAACGGCAGCGCCAAGCACGTGACCGCCACCGCCGAGGTCTTCTCGCTTGCCGATAACGGCGCCTTCGTCAAGGACGCAATCGCCTCGCAAACGCCCACGCTCAAGGTGCTCAACAACGGCACGAGCTCCATGGTATTCCGCGCGAGTACCGACTGGGACAACGAGCGGGGCCGCTTCACGCTGCTCACGGTCACTTTTAGCGAGGCCGGCCAGAGCTACCGCGTGCAGGTGCCCATCATCGTTAAGCGCATGCTCGAGATCGACTTTACCGCCACCTACTCCGAAGGTGCGAACTTCAAGGCTGCCGACTATGCGACAAAATACGACAAGCACGTGCTTGTGAGCAGCGGCGACACCATGACCGGCTACCTTACCTGGACCTATGGCAGCGCTCGGGGCGAGGCGGTCGAATACGGCTGGAACACGCTGCTCGAAGCCGGCGGCTCCATGGGCCCGCTCAACAAGAGCATCACCTTCGGCGCCACGCTGCCCGAGGGTACGCAGCTCACACTCGTGGACACTGCTCATAACAACCGTGAATACCACTGCACGGTGGGCGCGGGCGGAGCGGCGTCGGTCAAACTCACCGAGTTTGTGGACGCTAGCAAGAAGGCCTACGTCGAGCCGTGGCTGAGTGAAACCGTGGGCGTGAAGGCCGATGAGGCCAAGGAGGACAAGGACGGCGCTTGGGTCAAGCTCGCCGATGACGAGGTCAAGGACAAGAGCCAGGCCGAACTCGCGAAGATGGCTGACGCCAAGGTCGATGGCGCGTACTACCGCGCGCGCACTTCTTCCGACGCGACGGGCACGTTCTATACCCTCTCCGTTGATAAGGAAGAGCCCAAGAGCGAAAACTTCTACTTGGTGGTGCGCACGCCGGCGGGGTCCGCGGGCGTCAACGGCTACACCGCCACCACGGTGGACACGAGCCTTAACGAGCACATCAACTACCTGCTGCGAGGCAAGATAGCAGCCGACGACAAGGCTGCCGAGGATGGGCACCAGAATACGGCCTCGACCTATAGCGTGACATCCAACTACACGCACGGCCTCATCGATAACAACAAGAACGGCATCAAACAGATGGAGCTTAACGATGTCACCTATCCGCTTACCATGAAGGTAAGCGACACCGTGAAGTTCGACTCGAACCAGCAATACACAAGCTCCGACGCGCTGTACTACCAGCTGGATTCTTCGCTCGTGAACTACGGGAAGAACGGTAGTGCTGCGGGTGCGCATGGCTACCCGACTGGAACCCAGGGCACGTATTCGTTCTACGTGACAGTGGGGGGCAAGTACTACGCCCCGCATGCCTCAACCGTGAACGGCAAGACGAAGTGGACATGGGGGGAGGCCACCGCTGAAGATCATCGCGCCGCTACGGGTGTATGGACCGCGGACGGTACGGACATGAAATTGACGCTGGCCGACGCAGGTCTTGGGGCAATTGATCTTTCCGGCATTCGCGAAATCGCTAAGAACCATGGCAGCGAGTTCACCATCACCATGGAGGCGAATCTCGCCATGACGGAGCCTGCGTGCCAGGCTGGTATTATCGCTTCGCAGAATGGCGGCACAGATAAGTACACAAAGCCCAACTACCGTGCGTGCCTCTCTACGAATGATGAAACGCTCAGCACCAGTAGCAACTCGGCATACATCGACGGCAAAGCTGGATACTACCGCATGGACGTGGGCTCCTCGACTATTGCGCTCGAGGCTTCAAAGAAGTCGCAGCTGGGCATCAACATCGATGACCTCAAGTCCGCCGACGGCGAGATCGCTCTGGTGGGAACGTATGATTTGTCCAAGCTCGCGGGTGCCGAGGCCATGATCTCCAATGCCAGCACGGTGACGTACACGCTGAGCTTGCAGAAGCGCCGCCAAAATGATGGTCGTTATGATGCGGTCGACAACATCTCAAGCTACATTACGGTGCTCGGTAGCGACAAGTTGGCTAACGGCTCTTTGAGCGCTGATGGCAAGAACTACGTATTTACTGATAGCAAGGGGGCTGGCGGCGCGTTCGCCACGCGCGACGGCAACAGCCTTGCCTTTAAGCATGCTTTCCGCGTTAAGGTGAACACGGATGTTGAGGGCAAGGACCAAACTTATGCCAACTACCGCTTGGTGCTTACGGCCCATATGTTCGGTGGCGGTGTCAACGACACGCCGGTTAACGTCAGCAACCTCGCCGGCTATGCGAACTCTGACTACGTGACGTACACGCTGGCGCGCATCAACACCAAGGGCATTCCCCACGAGACGAAAACCAACTAGCCACGCGAGGGGCGGCAACCACCCGGTTGCCGCCCTTTTTTCTTGTTCGCCTGACCCGCTGCTGTCCCAGCTACCCACCAACTTTCCAGCTTTCCACCCAACTTACCACCTAAGGTGGAAAGCTGGTAGGTTAGCTGGAAAGCTGGTAAGTTAGGTGGAAAGCTGGAAAGTTAAGTGGAAAGTTGGGAAGCAAGTGGAAAGCTGACATGTTAGGGGCGGACTGACGAGGGGTTAATAATTGCACAAACCATACCAGCCAAACAAAAAGATACCAATCTGGTTGGCAAAACACCGTCAATGAGCCGCGAGCCAACTAGCTGCGTAAATAAAACCTAAAGAACTGTTGCAAATGAATGGCAAATACCCAGATGCCGCCGTTGCGATTTTCAATTAACTGTTACGCGGGAACAGCAAAATGCTACTATCTAACAAGCACGTAAGAAAGCAAATTAACGGTTAAGGCTAAGAAGTGGCAGGTATGTCGGAAGCAACTAGGACTCGCACGCATGTGCCCGAGGTTAGGCAGCGCGCCGTCGAGATCCTCCAAGAGGGGGTCGGTCACCGCGCCCTCGCCGCAAAGCTTGGCATTCCCCAGGCCACGGCTCGTCAGTGGGCCCGCGCATATGCCGTGGGCGGTGCCGACGCCGTGCTCAACGCGGGCGCTCGTCATCACACCTATTCGTACGACGTAAAGCTCGCCGTGGTTAAGGACCGTTTGGAAAACGGCCTGACGGTTCGCGAGGCTATGATCAAGCACAAGATTCCCAGCGAGTCTTCAGTCAAGGCTTGGTGCCGCCAGTATCGCGAGAGCGGTGAGTCCGCGCTGGTCGATAAGCCGCGCGGCCGCAAGCCGCGCGTTAAAAAGGCGGAATAGCGAACGGGATGGTGCGCCCACAGGGGCGCATTTTTCTTGCCGCCCCTCTGCTCCAATGCGGACAGACTCCTTACCCCGCACGTACAAAACTCCCCAGTTGACCGAAAACCCGCCGCCGCTACTCCTCAATTGAGCTATAAAGTTAAACAATTGCAGCGTTTTTGCATGGGGGAGTGATGGTATGACGCTACTGTATTTCCTTACCCTGTTTCCGCTGGTACCGGCGCTGGGCATGCTGCTCGCGCGCGGTGACCGCGCCCGCGATGCGGTGGGGCTCATAGGTTCCGGCATCATTATGGCGGTGACAGTTGTAGTCGCCGTCATGTTTTTTGGCGCGGGCCCGCAGAGCTTTGAGGTTGCCTCCGGCACCTCGCATGTGCTCTCGATCATCAGCTCCGCCATCGATGTCATCCTGTGCGCCGTCATCCTATACAACGCGTATAAATATAGGAACGCGCTCACCACGGTGCTCGGCATAGTCCAGCTGGTGGGCTCGCTCGCCTTTGCAGCCATGACGCTGCCCGCGGCCGAAGCCGTCACGGCAACGCCGCTCTACCTGGATTACATGAGCGTGATCATGGTGCTCGCCGTCGGCATTGTCGGCAGCCTTATCTGCGTGTATGCCCTGGGCTACATGAAGGACTTCCAGGCCCATGACGAGCACGAGGCTGCGCTGCGCGGGCAGACTGCGCCCGACCGACGCCCGCAGTTCCTGGCGCTTATGTTCCTGTTCCTCTCGGCCATGTTCGTCATCGTGACGAGCGACAACCTTGAGTGGTTGTTCTGCGGCTGGGAAATCACCACCGTGTGCTCGTTCCTCATGATTGGCTACACGCGCACGCCCGAGGCCATCAAGAACGCCTTCACCCAGATTATCCTCAACATGCTGGGCGGCATCGCGTTTTTGGCCGGACTCATGTACCTGCACGTTAACGGCATGCCGCTGACCATCTCGGGCATGATCGAGCTTTCCGGCGCCGGAACCGCGCAGTCCGCGCTGCTGGTGATGCCGGTCATCCTGCTGTCGCTCGCCGCACTCACTAAGGCCGCGCAGATGCCGTTCCACACCTGGCTGCTGGGTGCCATGGTTGCCCCCACGCCCACGAGTGCCCTGCTGCACTCGTCAACCATGGTCAAAGCCGGCGTGTTCCTAATGGTCAAGCTGAGCCCGCTCTATGCCATCTATCCCGTGACCGGCTTTATGGTCACGAGTGTGGGTGCCATCACGTTTTTGCTCGCTGCCCTCATGGCCATCTCGCAGAGCAACGCCAAGCGCGTGCTCGCGTACTCCACTATTTCCAACTTGGGCCTCATCAGTGCCTGCCTGGGTGTCGGCGCGCCCGAGGCCGTGTGGGCCGCCATCTTCCTAATCCTGTTCCACACGGTGGCAAAGTCGCTGCTGTTCCTGTGCGTGGGCACCGCCGAGCATCATATCGGCAGCCGCAATATCGAGGACATGGACGGTATGTTCAGCCGTATGCCACACCTGACGCGCTTGATGATGCTGGGCATCATGGGCATGTTCGTGGCGCCGTTTGGCATGCTCGTGTCCAAGTGGGGCGCTCTGGTGGCGTTTGCGCAGACCGGCAACGTGCTCATGATCATGGTGCTTGCCTTTGGCTCGGCCGCGACGTTTTACTTCTGGGGCAAGTGGCTTGCCAAGCTTTCGGGCGTCGACCCCACGGCTCAAAACGTTGAGGTCAATGTCCATAAGACTGAATGGATGGCGCTCAACACCATCGCCGCGCTGCTGATTCTGTGCTGTGTGGCGTTCCCGGTTATCTCGAGCGGCCTGGTGTCGCCTTACTTGGCCATGGTGTTTGGCCGCGTGCCGTACGTTATTGGCAAGGACGCCATGTATCTGATGGTGGTTATCGTGGCGTTTATCGCCGTGGTGCTGCTGACGTCGTTCCGCGTGAGCAATAAGCCGCACGTCAACGTGTACCTTTCGGGCGTGGGAACCGACAAATATCGCCATTTCCGCGGCTCGATGGGACACGAGGTGAAGGCCGAAAAGCGCAATTGGTACTCGGAGGACGCCCTTGGCGAGAAGCGTATTGGCCCCGCGGGTAGCGTCGTGTGCTGCAGCATTATCTTGTTTGCGCTGCTGTGTTGCGCGTGGATTGGGCCCGAGCGGCTTGCCATGAGCGCGCCCTCGGTGCTGCGCGGCAAGTATTTTGAAGGTTCGGGCGTCTTGGGCATTTTTATTGGTACCGTGGCGTTTGCCTTGCTGGCGCCGCTTGTGGGCGGTTTGATTGACGGTCTTGACCGCAAGCTGTCCGCTCGCATGCAGGGTCGCGTGGGCCCGCGTCTGCTGCAGCCCTTCTACGACGTTGCCAAGCTGCTGCGCAAAGCCCCTGCCAGCGTAAACACCATGGACGATACCTACATGGCGTGCGCGCTCATCTTTACCGTCGTGGGCGGCGGCATCTTTGTGTCGGGCTCCAACACGCTGCTGTGCGCCTTTATGGTGACGCTCGCCGCGATCTTTGTGGTGCTGGCGTCCGCCTCGACGCAAAGCCCGTTTGCCCAGGTCGGCGCCGATCGTGAGTTGCTGCAGGTTATGAGTTACGAGCCCGCCGTTCTGCTGATGAGCGTGGGCTTGTACCTTGCCACCGATAGCTTCGATTCCATTGCCGTGACGGGGCAGTCGGCCCCCATCATCGTGTACAGCGCGCCCATCTTCCTCGCGCTGCTCGCGGTGCTTACCATCAAGCTGCGCAAGTCGCCGTTCGATCTTTCGTATTCACATCACGCGCATCAGGAGATCGTCCAGGGCGTAGCCACCGAGATGAGCGGCGGCACGCTGGCCAAGATGACCCTTATGCATTGGTGCGAGACCGTGCTGTTTTTGATGTGGGTGGGCATGTTCTTTGTTTGGGACAACCCGGTGAGCTGGGTGGTCGCCCTGGTCGTGATGGTCGCGACGTATTTTGTCGAGGTGCTGATCGATAACACCTTTGCCCGCAGCACCTGGCGCAGCTGCTTTAAGCTCGGATGGAGCGTGGCGCTGGTGTTTGGCCTGCTCAACCTTATGCCCATTCTCGTCGACGTGTTTATTTAGGAGGCGGCATCCATGGATCATAAAATGTCGCGCTCGCCGTGGGTTATTCATTACGACGGCTCGAGCTGCAACGGATGCGATATCGAGGTGCTGGCCTCGCTTACCCCACTGTTTGATGCGGAGCGCTTTGGTGTGGTCAACACCGGCAACCCCAAGCATGCGGATATCTTTTTGGTGACGGGCTCGGTCAACGCGCAGAATCTGCCCGTCGTGCGTCAGATTTACAACCAGATGCTCGAGCCCAAGTGCGTGGTGGCGTGCGGCATTTGCGCGTGCTCGGGCGGCGTATTCCGCGATGCCTACAACGTAATCGGCGGCGTGGACCGCGCGATTCCCGTGGACGTGTACGCGCCCGGGTGCGCCATTCGCCCCGAGACCGTGATCGATGCCATCGTGGAGGCGTGCGGCATCCTGGACCAGAAGGAGGCCGTGATGCGCGCCGGCGGCGACCCGCTCACCGTGGGCGGCGCCGCTACCTGGGACGGTGGCGTTGAGTTGGGCGAGGACGGGTTTGTGGCCGCGGGGGCCGGGGCTGACGGTGCCGGTGGCGCGCCTGCCGGGAAGCCCGCCGCGCCCGCCGCTGGCGACGCGCCTGCCGGGACGCCCGCCGCTGCAAAGGAGGCCGAGTAATGCAAAAGGCTATCTATACCACCGTCGGGATCGACGAGCTCCTGTCGCATGTCCAGGCGCTCAAGGGCGTCGGCGCGCGCTTTGTGCAAATGCATGCCGAGCGCAACGTCGACGACGGCACGTATCGCCTGGTCTATACGTTTATCAACGTTCGTGCTGCACAGGAGCAGATCGCTCAGGATGGCAGCTATGCGATCGAGAACCTGGTGGTCGAGGGCATCGACCAGTACCAGGAGATTCCGTCCATCAGCTCGTATTATCCGGCGGTATTCCCGTTTGAGAACGAGGCGCACGACCTGTTTGGGCTTGCCATTACCGATATGCAGATCGACTTTAAGGGCTTTTTCTACCAGGTCTCGACTGCCGAGCCCATGAGCGTTATCACACCCGAGGTGAAGGCCGCGCGCGAGAAAGCCATGAAGGTCCGCGCCGCCGCCGAGGCCAAGGCGCGCAAGGCCGCGGCCGAGAAGGCCGCTGCCGCTGTTGCTGCGGGGGAGGGCGCCGCAGGCGCCGGCGATGCTGCGGGCGCTGCCGTCGCCCAGTCCGCTGCGGCTACCGGCTCCGATGCTCAGCACGATGAAGCTGCTGCCAAGGCCGCACTTAAGGCTGCCGAGATGGAGGCAAAGCTCGCCGCCATGGATCCCGAGAAAGCGGCCAAGGTCCGCGCGGCGCTTGCCGCCAAGGCCGCCCGCGACAAGCAGAAAAAGGAGGCGTAAGGTCCATGGCACATCGCTCCGTTATTCCGTTTGGCCCGCAACACCCGGTGCTGCCCGAGCCGCTTCATCTGGACCTGGTGATCGAGGACGACCGCGTCATCGAGGCAATTCCGCAGATCGGCTTTGTGCACCGCGGGCTCGAGAAACTCACCGAAAAGCGCGACATGCACCAGTTTGGCTACATCGCCGAGCGCATCTGCGGCATCTGCGCCGTGGGCCACAGCTACGGCTATGCCAGCGCCTGCGAACGTATGCTTGGTATCGAAGTGCCCGGTCGCGTGCAGTATATCCGCACCATTTTGCATGAGCTTTCGCGCATCCACTCGCATCTGCTGTGGCTGGGCCTGCTCGCCGATGCCTTTGGCTTCGAGGCGCTGTTCTATCGGTCGTGGACCCTGCGCGAGCAGATTCTCAAGATCTTTGAGAGTACGTGCGGCGGCCGCGTGATTCTGTCGATCAACGAGATCGGCGGTCTTAAACACGACATTGAGGACTCCGAGCTGGCGGGTATTGTCCAGACGCTCGATGCCATGCGTCCCGACTACGAGGCCCTGGTGCATACGTTTTTGGACGACAATAGCTGCGGCGAGCGCTTGCATGGCGTGGGCGTGATCAGCAAGAAGGATGCGCTGGAGCTTTCGATGGTCGGCCCGTTTGGGCGCGCCTCGGGCGTGGACTACGACGTACGCATGTTTGGCGACGGTGCCTATGCGGACTTGGCTGCATTTGAGCCCATCGTTGCCACCGACGGCGACTGCTATGCCCGCTGCCAGGTGCGTTGTGCCGAGGTCACGCAGGCCATGGACATCATCAAGGAGCTTGTGGGCAAGATCCCGCACGACGGTATCGGCGGGCGCACCAAGCTCACGCCGGCCGACGGCGCGCGCGGCGAGGTTGTGATTGAGCAGCCGCGCGGCGAGGCGTACTACTATGTGCGCGGTAACGGCACCAAGAATCTGGACCGTTTTCGCGTGCGAACGCCGACGTCGCAAAACCTGGCGGGTCTGACACATGCGCTGCAGGGCGTGCTCCTTGCCAACGTTCCTATGATTATCCTGACCATCGACCCCTGCATTAGCTGCACGGAAAGGTAGGCGCGGCATGAGTTTACTGACATTTGCCAAGACGGCCTTGGGCTCTATGGTCAAGCAGCCGGTCACGGTGTGCTATCCGCAGGAGAATCTCGTGGCGCCCGAGCGCCTGCGCGGGCACATCGTTAACGACATGGACGTGTGCATTTGCTGCGGCATGTGCGCGCGTCGCTGCCCGGCGGGCGCGCTTGCGGTCGATCGCAAGGGCGGTACCTGGTCGATCGATCCGTATGCCTGCGTGGTATGCGGCGAGTGTATCGAAAGCTGTCCCAAACACTGCCTGACTATGGACACCGCCCGCACCCCAGTCGCAGCGAACAAGACTCCCACGGTAGAAACTAAGTCGGAGTAGCGCTGGAATAGAGCTGGAATAGGGGCCGGTGGGGCAAAAATGCCCCGCCGGCCCCGCGCTTAAACGCGCGGTTGGGCCGCCACGAACAAAACTATGCCGGATTACGGGGCTGGATAGCGAACCTCCGACCATACAGAAAATTGCAAAAATAAAACCGCAGGTAGATAACCTGCCGTTCTTCAAAAAATGGAGGTATGGATGAGAACCCCGGCTTTTGCCCCGTAATCCGGCATAGTTTTGAAATGACACCATATCAGTACCAGCCCCTGATCTCTCGGGGACGGAGGAAAACGGATCATTTTGGTCCCGCGAGGCTTGCGGAGGCGCTCGTGCAGGGCCGCCCGAACAAAACTATGTCGGTTTACTACGATGAATTCGACATTCCCGACCATGACTGCATTTTTCTAAATATTGCAAGCGCTCTACCTGCGGTTTTGCAAGCGCGCAATTTGCTGTGGTTGAAGGTTGGCGATTCATCGTAGTAATCCGGCATAGTTTTGAAATGGCGTTAAATCGGTAGCAGCGATTTTGCTATGCCGGGGGGGCTCGGTCTTTGGGCAACTACCCTCGCAGGTAGGCGATGGCGATCTGCGTGCGGTTGCGCAGGCCCATTTTGGCAAGGATTGAGCTGATGTGGTTGCGCACGGTGCCTTCGCCCATATAGGCGGTGGCGGCAATCTCCTTGTTGTCGAGGCCACGGGCGATGAGCTCGGCGACTTCGAACTCGCGGTCGGTCAGGCTGGCAAAGGCGGCGGGCCGGCGGGGCGTGCTGGCATCGGCGCCTGTCCCGTCAAAATCGATGTCCTCGATCGCCTTACCCTCGAGCACGCGTTTGCCGTCCATGACCTGCGCCAGCGCTGGCGGAATGGCGGCGACATCGGTCTTGATCAGGTAACCGCGGGCGCCGAGCTTGAGCGCCGACACAATGTATTCGTCATCCGAGAACGTCGTCAGAAACACCACGCGCGCCGCAGGGTCGCGCTCAAGGATCTCGCGTGCGGCCGAAAGTCCGTCGCGCCCCGGCATCTGGATGTCGAGCAGTGCGATATCGGGCGCGTGTTCGGCATAGAGCGAAACCGCATCGTTGCCGTTGGCGCCGGTGCCCACTACCTCGATCTGCGGCTGGGCGCCCAGGATAATCTTGAGCGAATCGACCACCAAGCGGTCGTCGTCGACAACGATGAGCCTCATCAGTCCTCATCTCCTTGCTGTTTGGGAACGGTGGCAAACACGCGCCAGCCGCCGGCGCCGGCACGCGGGCCGGCGGTGAAGGTCCCGCCAAGCGCCTCGATGCGCTCGCGCATGGAGGCAAGCCCCATGCCCTCCGCGGCGCCGCGTATGCTTGCTTGGACCCCGCCCGTGCCATCGTCGGTAACGATGAGCTGATAAAACGACGGATGCTCCATGCACCGTACGGTGACGGTCTGGGCGCAAGCGTGGCGCATGGTGTTGGAGAGCGCCTCGCGCAGGACCGCCGCAAAGCAGTTGGCGACGTTTGCGGGCGCATGTTCGGCCAAAACTTCAAGCTCAATCTGCGGGCCGCCGTCCGAGCGCGCGCCTTCAACAATACGTTCGAGCTGCACGGAAAGGTCGACGGCGTTGTCGTTGAGCGCGTGGACGCTGGCGCGCACAAGCTGGAGCGCCTCGTCAACCGTGCGTTTGACGTCGGCGAAATCGGCGGCGACGCCGGGCTCGTCGGCATGGACTACGCGCAAGGCTTCGGCTTGCAGTGAGGCGCGCGTGAGCTGGTGGCCCACGTTATCGTGGATCTCGCGCGCGATGCGGGCGCGTTCGGCGAGCGTCGCGAGCTCGACTTCGTAGTCCTGACGATCGGCGAGGTCGCGGTTGCGCGCTTCGAGCGTGAGGGCTCGTTCCTGCAGCTCGTCGCGGGTGCGGTGCATGCGCCGCTGCTCGCGCTCCAACTGGGCGGTACGTAGCGATAGCAAGGTGGCGGCAACCGAAAGGATGGCGGTCAGCAGGAGCGTTCGGGCGGTGAGCTCGTCGGCGCGAAGGTCCGCGACGAGCGCAAAGGTAAAGACGGAGCCAATGCTCAGTGCGATCCAGGCACGCTCACGCTGCACGCGTCGTGCGATGTCATAGAGGGCGAGAGGTGCAAACGGCACAAACGGCGGCACGAAGACGGCCGCGATGATGTAAGCGCAGCTCGCGGCCTCGCTTGTGCGGCGCGTGCGTTCCTTCTGCGCGAGCTCGGCCAGCGAGGTGGCAATAACGCCAAGGCAAAACGCCGCGACCAGGCGAGCGTCCACAGCAAGACCCATAGCGGCCGCAATACAGCACGCCAGCACGATCGATTTGTCGAAAAGCCTGTTCATACGGGTATTGTACGCGAAGCCGCGCGTGGTGGAGGGGCCGCCTGCGCAACCGTGACATTCCTCCCGCGCGGCAAAACGGGGGCGTCGGCGGGCCGCACGGCCAAGCCCCGCACTCGTGACAAAGCTCACTGGCGCGCGCCGGCGGCTCCTGCGATGATGCAATCGTACCGGGCCGCAATCAACAGGAGGGCCGCCTCATGACAGACATCGTCCACGTCGAAAACCTCGTCAAGCGCTACGACGACCTTATCGCGCTCGACCACTTTAGCCTGAGCATCGCCCCCGGCGAGATCTTTGGCCTGCTGGGCCCCAACGGCTCGGGCAAGACCACGTCCATCAACTGCATTTTGCAGCTGCTTGCCTACGACAAAGGCACCATCGAGCTGTTCGGCGAACCCATGACGCCCGCCCGCTATGACCTCAAGCGCCGCATCGGCGTGGTGCCGCAGCAGGTGGCGGTGTTTGACGAGCTCACGGTGCGCGAGAACATCGACTATTTCTGCAGTCTCTACGTTAACGATCGCAAGCGTCGCCGTGCGCTGGTGGACGAGGCGATTGACTTTGTCGGGCTGGGTGACTTTACCAAGTTCCGCCCCGGCAAGCTCTCGGGCGGCCTGGCGCGTCGCCTCAACATCGCCTGCGGCATCGCGCACAAGCCCGAGCTCATCTTTTTTGACGAGCCCACGGTGGCGGTCGACCCGCAGAGCCGCAACGCCATCCTGGAGGGCATCTGCCGCCTGCGCGACGAGGGCGCCACGGTGGTGTATACCAGCCATTACATGGAGGAAGTCGAGCAGATTTGCAGCCGCATCATGATCATGGACGGCGGGCGCGTGCTGGCGCAGGGCACTAACGACGAGCTCAAGCGCATGATTCAGATGGGCGAGCGCGTGACGGTCGAGGTCGGCGCCGTCGAGTCGGCCACGGTCGAGCGGCTGCGCGCCCTCGAGCACGTGCTTTCAGTCGAGCTGTCCGGCGGCGAGCTCGTCTGCACCTGCGAAGCGAGCCCGCATAACCTGGTCGACATCCTCGACACGCTGCGCGCCGCCGACGTGGCGCTCGGCCGCGTGTGGAGCGAGCCGCCGACCCTCAACGACGTGTTCCTCGAGATCACCGGCCGCGAGCTGCGCGACTAGGGGGCAGCCATGTTCAACACCATCATCACCACGGTCAAGACGCTGCTGCGCCGGCCGAGCACGTGGGTTTGGGGCGCTCTCTTTCCCATCGCGCTTTCCACGATGTTCATGTTTATGTTTGCGAACCTCAGCTCCGACGGCACGGTCGATCCGGTGCCGGTTGCCATCGTGGCGGACGAGGCCTGGGACGCCTCGACCTTTAAGAACGTGGCGGCTTCGCTTGCCAAGGAAGGCGACGACCAACTGCTCGAGATCCACGAGTGCGACGACGCAGCCGACGCGAGCCGTGCGCTTAAGGCCGGCGAGGTCGCGGGCATCTATACGGTCGACGACGCGGGCACGCCCAAACTCACGCTGCTATCGAGTTATGACGGCTCGCGTGCGTCGTCGGTGCTCACCGATCGCAGCATCCTGGAGACGGTGGCAAGCTCGTATACACAAAATGCCGAGCTCATGTCCCAAATTGCCCAGGACAACCCAGCGGCGCTCGCCGACCCGGAGGCGGTTGCGCGCGCCCTGTCGCTCGAGGGCGGCACCCGTCGCGTGAGCCTGACGCGTACCACGTCCGATGGCACGGTCATCTACTACTATGCGCTCTTTGGTCTGGTGGCGATGATGTCTGCCGAGTTTGCCGCCTTGAGCGTCGTCGATCTGCAGCCCAATCTGTCCGGCCTTGGCGCACGTCGCTGCGTGGGTGGTCTTTCCAAAACGGCGTCACTGGCCGGTATCTTTGTGGGCTCGTGGCTGGTCTCCTTTGCCTCGATGGCGATTGCGATCGGCTACGTGCGCCTAGTCGTGGGCATCGACTTTGGCGGGCGCGAGGGACTGTGTTTGGTGGGCGGCGCCGCTTCCGCGCTTGCCGCCACGGGCTTGGGACTCTTTGTGGGCACGCTTCCCGTTAAGGGCGGCAAGGCGTCCAAGTCGGGCATCCTCACGGGCTTTGCCACCACGTGCGCCCTGTTCGCCGGCCTCTACGGCGAGCCGGCGATGGCGCTTGCCGACGACGTCGCCCGCGCCTGCCCGGCCGAGTGCTGGCTCAACCCCGTCAAGCTCATCTGCGACATGTTCAACCGCCTGTATTTCTTTGAGGACCTGGGCCCCTTTGCCGTTCGCGCGGGCGCACTCGTCCTGATGGCCCTGGTGTTTGTCGCCGCCGCCACGCTGATCTTTGGAAGGAGCCGCTATGAGCACCTTTAAGACTGCGCTTCGCATGGCGCTCGCACACCCGCTCTATCTGCTTATCTATACGGTGTTCATCTCGCTCATGGGTGTGTTTATCGCGGCATCGGTGAGCTGGAACTCGTCGCAGCTCACCGAGTACAAGCCCTACGATGCCAACGTGATCGTGGTCGATCGCGACGACAGCGATCTTTCGCGTGCGCTTACCAAGCATCTGGGTTCGCGCTTTGAGCTGGTCACGGGCGTCGGCGACGGCACCTACGACCTCGCGGACGCGCTCTCCAAGAGCAACAGCGCCAAGGGCAGCGCCGACTGCGTGTTCTTTATCCCGGAGGGGTTTGAGGACGACCTCGTTGTAGCCGCCCACGCGGGGGAGTCCCTGCCCAAGCTCGATGTGACCTACGGCGCTGGCACCATGGCGGCGGCGCTTTCGTCTGCCGAGGCCTCGCGCTGGATCTCACTCGCGGGCGCTGCGGCGGCGCTTGAGCCCACTGCCTCCAACGGTGACGTTGCCAAGGCTGCCGAACATGCCGCTGCCGAGCGTGCCGAGGTCGAGATCGAGCGGGTCAAGGTCGACTCGACGGCCGCCGCCACGCTCGAGTCGTACTTCAACTTTGGTGCGTACGCGATTATCTCGTCGGTCATCGTGTCGGTGGGGCTGGTGTTCTCGGGCATGAACGAGCCCGAGCGCGTGCGTCGTATGGATGCCGGCCCAATCTCCGAGCGCCAGCGTTCGCTTGCCGTGTTTGCGGCCGCCGCCGTACTCACCGTCTGCATCTGGTTTGTGTCGAGCATGATGGGCGTCGTGGGCTTTGCCGGCGCGGTCGCCGAGGTCGGCGTGGGCCGTGTGTGCCTGGCGCTGGCGGCGACGTTTGCCCTTGCGTGCACGCCTCTGGCCGTTGGCTTTGCCCTTTCGAGCCTGGGTGCGCGCGAGGAGCTGCTCAACGGCGTGGGCAACCTGCTCGGCATGCTCATGACGTTTTTGGGCGGCGCCTGGATGCCGCTGTCGCTCATGGGCTCGGCCGTGCAGACCGTGGCGCATTTTGTGCCGACGTTTTGGGTGAACGACGCGATCGGCAAGGCGCTCGCCGCGGACCTGACGCCCACCGTGCTGGGCGATATCGCCTGCGATCTGGGTGTCACGGTGCTCTTTGCCGCGGCCATCGCCGCCGTAGGCCTGGCCCTCGCACGCGCCAAATCCCGCGCCTAGCCGCCTAGTCGTTTAAGAGCGTCCCCAATGACTAGTCTGAAATAAATCCCAAGCCTCGCCCCAAAATAGTTTGCCAAGGTTTACTATTACGCTTATAAAGTAGTACGGGGCTAACAATAGGGGATACCATGGCAACGCAGGAAGCCTATGTCCAGGTTAAGGATCTCAAAAAGCACTATGGCGACGGTGATGCATGCCTGACGGTGCTCGACGGCATCGACACGTCCATCAACCGCGGAGAGATCTGCGTCATGCTGGGACCTTCGGGTTCGGGCAAGTCGACGTTTCTTAACCTAATCGGCGGCCTGGAGGATGCCGACGCCGGCTCTATTCTGGTGGACGGCTGCGACATCACGGTGCTCAAGCCTACCGACCTGGGCGAGTATCGCCGCCGCGAGCTGGGCTTTGTGTTCCAGTTCTACAACCTGGTGCCCGATCTCACCATCAAGGAGAACATCGAGGTCACGGCGCACCTGTCCAAAAACCCGCTCAATGTCGACGACCTGCTGCGTTCGCTGGGCCTCTACGAGCACCGCAACAAGTTCCCACGCCAGGTTTCGGGTGGCCAGCAGCAGCGCTGCGCCATCGGCCGCGCGCTTGTCAAAAACCCGGGTCTGCTGCTGTGCGACGAGCCCACGGGCGCGCTCGACTATAAGACGTCCAAGGAAATCTTGCAGCTCATGGAGGATGTCAACCGCACCTACGGCTGCACCATCATCATTGTCACCCACAATGCCGCCATCGCGCGCATGGCCAATCGCGTGCTGCGCCTGCGCGACGGGCGTATCGTCGAGGATGAGCTCAACGAGTCGCCCGTCGCGGCCGCCGAACTCGATTGGTAGGCGGCGCCATGACACCTCTCGCAAAACGTCTCCCGCGCGAGCTGCGCCGCAATATCGGCAAGTACCTGGGCATATTTTTACTCATGTGCGGAAGCATCGCCCTTACCTCGGGTTTTTTGCTCGCGGCCCACTCCATCGGTTGCCTTATCGACGACATGCGCGATGCGTACACGATTGAGGACGGCCGCGTGACCACCTCCTTCGAGGCCACCAAAGACCAGCTCAAGGCAGCCGAGGACGCGGCCGACGACGTCGGCGGCGTCACGCTCTACAAGAATTTCTCCATCGATGC